>CAMDKE010000194.1 GCA_945901215.1 Comamonas sp. lk | reverse complement strand
ATGTTTGCCATTGGCAATGGCCTGCATCACCAAGTCTTTGGCCAGCGTAGTGCCACCAATAACTTCCACCACGATCTCAATCTGCGGGTGGTTCACCACCTGGAACGGGTCGTCAACGACCACCGCGTCAGTTCCAACCAGCGCGCGCGCGCGCTCCACATTGCGCGCGGCGACCATTGCAATCGCGATGCCCCGGCCAGCACGACGTTGGATTTCCTCTTGGTTGCGCTTCAAGACGGTGAACGTACCTCCTCCTACAGTGCCAATGCCCAACAGTCCTACTTGAATCGGTTTCATACAGTTTTTCGTAAATAAATCAGTGTCCGCTGCCACACCGTATTTCTCTCGTGGAAGCGGTTTGGGCGCAGCTTAGTTGCTATGGCGCTTGCGGTAGGTTTCCAAGAACTTGGCGACCCGGCCAATGGCTTCGCGCAAATCGTCTTCGTGCGGCAAGAAAACAATGCGAAAGTGGTCGGGTTGCGCCCAGTTGAAGCCGGTTCCCTGCACCAGCATGACCCGTGTTTCTTGCAACAGATCCAGAAAGAATGCTTGGTCGTCTTCAATCGGGTACACCACCGGGTCCAGCCGGGGGAACATGTACAAGGCCGCGCTGGGTTTGACGCAGCTCACGCCTGGAATGGCGGTAATGAGCTCATAGGCCAGGTCCCGCTGGCGGCGCAGTCGCCCGCCCTCACGCACCAAGTCGTCAATGCTTTGGTAACCGCCCAAGGCCGTCTGGATGGCATATTGGCCCGGCACATTGGCACACAGGCGCATATTCGAGAGCATGTTCAGGCCCTCAATGTAGTCCTTGGCGGGACGTTTGTCGCCCGAGACCACCAGCCAGCCCGCTCGGTAACCGCAAGAGCGGTAGCTTTTCGATAGCGAGTTAAAGGTAAGGGTCAAAACATCGTCACTTAGCGAGCCTATGGCCGTGTGGTGCACACCGCCATAAAGTACCTTGTCATAGACCTCGTCGGCAAAGATCACCAACCCGTGCTCACGCGCAATGGTCACGATGCCAATCAGCAGCTCGTCAGAATAAAGCGCGCCCGTCGGGTTGTTGGGGTTGATCACCACGATGGCCTTGGTACGCGGCGTGATCTTGGCGCGGATGTCATCCAGGTCAGGCATCCATCCCTTGGATTCGTCGCATACGTAGTGCACCGGTGTGCCACCCGAGAGGCTGGCCGCAGCGGTCCACAACGGGTAGTCTGGCGCGGGCAAGAGCATTTCGTCACCATCGTCGAGCAAGCCATTGGTGGCCATGACGATCAGCTCGCTGGCGCCGTTCCCCAAGTAAATATCGTCCAGCATGACACCGTGGATGCCTTGCTTTTGCGTCTCATGCATCACCGCTTTGCGTGCCGCAAAAATGCCTTTGCTGTCCGAATACCCGGCCGAGTTGGGCAGGTTGCGGATCATGTCCTGCTGGATTTCCTCGGGTGCATCAAAACCAAACACAGCCAGGTTGCCAATATTGAGCTTGATGATTTTCTGCCCGTCTTCCTCCATCTGGCGTGCCCGGTCCATGATGGGGCCGCGGATGTCATAGCAGACGTTGGCCAGTTTGGCCGATTTGAGAATGGGTTTCAAAGTCCCTCCGAGGGTGAACCGCGTGGCGCGAAACCTATAATTTGACCACAGTTCCGCGCCCAACGGGTCTAACAACGCCTCCCAACTTGCCCTAGCCGCCCTCATGAAACTCCAAGCTGACCGCGCCCAAGGCCCCACCATTACAGGGTACGGTGAGGGCTGGATTGCGGTCAATGGGGAACAGGTTCGGACCAACCTTTTACTCAGCAGCATGGGCCATCGCCTAGATTGGGCTTGCATGGGTTTCGAGGACTTGGGGCCAGAACATTTTGCTACCCTGCTTGACTGGGGCGCCGAGCTCGTGCTTTTTGGCAGTGGCCCCAAATTGCGGCGCCCCAAGCCCCAATGGCTGGCGGCGCTGTACGAAAGGCGTATAGGGGTGGAAGCGATGGACACGCAGGCGGCGTGCCGCACCTACAATTTTTTGGCCGGAGAAGGACGCAAAGTGGTCGCCGCCCTGTTGGTCTAGAGTTTGGGAACGCCTGTGGGCCAAAAACCGGCACCTATTTCAGGGTAAAATTGCAGGCTGACGTTGGGACGCCTCGCTTGATTCAAGCTACAGATCCAACTTGCCTGACACATTCTGCACGCGAGACTCAAATACCCTATGGCGATCGTTGTCAACAAACCCCTTCCCGAATTCGAAGCCAATGCCACCGGCGGTCTTCGCGTCACAAACACATCGCATGTAGGGCAAACAATGGTGCTCTACTTTTACCCAAAAGACAATACACCCGGTTGTACCACCGAAGCCATGCAGTTCCGCGACCATTACGCGGACTTCGTTAAAGAGGGTACCCATGTTTTTGGTGTGTCACGCGACAACATGAAGTCCCACGACGAATTCAAGTCTAAGCTTGAACTACCGTTTGAATTGATTGCCGACACAGAAGAAAAAATGTGCCATATGTTTGGTGTCGTGAAAAACAAAATCATGTACGGCAAAAAGGTCAAAGGCATTGAGCGCAGTACCTTTTTGATCGGCGCCGATGGCCTTTTGAAAGAAGAATGGCGCGGCCTGAAAGTGCCCGGCCACGTGGAAGAGGTTTTGAACGCGGTCCGGGCACTCAAAGTCGAGGCGTAGGCAGGGTGCGCATTTCAGCGATCGTGGACGCCTGTTACAGGCTGATCGTGGACGGCGTTTCAGCGCCATCGTGGACGCGCAGAGGATGCGCGCAAGCGAGGAGTTAAATGTATCTCAAGCACCAAAGGTGTCTCGGGACAGCGATCGCGAAGCGAGTAGTTTGAGATCTTTGGCGCAGACTTATCCACGGCGGCGGGCGGCGCTTGCGACGTACCGACCGACGCGGTGGGTAAGTCGTCTTTGGCGCGGCGATGGTAGCGATCACTGGTCTTTGCCCGAGTCGCGCAGCGTGGCGCCCTTGAGTTCGATGCGATGGCTGCTGTGAACGATACGGTCCAGAATGGCATCGGCCAGGGTCGGATCATCCAGATAGGCATGCCAGGCTTTGACGGGCAGTTGGCTGGTGATCAGGGTGGACTTGGTCCCGATCCGATCATCGAGCACTTCAAGTAGGTCATTTCGCTCCGACGCCCCCATCGGAGAAATCGCAAAGTCATCAATCACCAGAACGTCTAGCTTGGCCAGTTGCACCAGGCGTCGCGCAAAGCTGCCATCGCCATGGGACACATGTAACTCATCAAAGAGCCGACCGGCGCGTACGTACAGCACCGAGAAACCTGACCTAGCCGCCTGATGGGCCAACGCGCACGCCAGCCAGGTCTTGCCGCATCCTGTGGCACCGGTGATTAATAGATTCTGCGCATTACGTATCCAATCGCCACCGGCCAGTGCGGCCACCAATTCCCGATCCAGCGCACGACTGGCACGCCAATTGATATCTTCCACGCACGCGGTACTGACTTTAAGCTTGGCCGCCTTGAGCAAACGCTGCACGCGTTTGTCATCACGCCAAGCGATCTCAGATTGAACCAACATCGAGAATCGCTCGTAAAAGCCCAGCTTGGTAGCCGCGGTACTGGTGGCTTGCTCCTCGATGGCGCGCACCATGCCGTCCAGGCGTAGGTTACGTAATTGGGTCAGGGTGTGTTCGTTCATAAATAGTTGGCTTTCTTTGAAGTTGGTTGGGGAGGTCGTTGGTGAATGTTGCGGCGACGGGTTCAATGGAAGAAGTCCGGTCCACGGATGTTCTCGTGCACAGGCAATGCACCTGGCTTGGTGGTTGGCAGGCTCTGCTGGCGATCGAGTCCGCTCTTGAGGATGTTGGTTACGCTCTTCAGGTTGGGCGAACGAATTGCCAGCGCCCTGGTGCAGGCCGCCTCCAGCCGTACCGGTGTGAACTGGCGTGCCAAGCGCTGCATTCCCAGACACGCCCGGTAGCCCTGCTCAGGATGCGGACGGTGCTCTAACTGCCAGGTCACGATGGCGGCGGTACTGACGCCAATGCGCAACCCCCAGTCAATCAGTTTCTGCGGTGTCCACTCCAGGTGTGCCCGGTGTGACGCTGGCATGTGCTGCGGCGTGGTGGTGTGCTTGCCGCGTAGGTGGCTCAAGGCATGGCAGGCCACACGCTGATTGGCGCAGAAGCATTCCACTACGGTGGCAGTGACCCGCAACTCCACGGTGGTGCGTACCAGCGCGTGGGGCACGCTGTAATAGTGACCTTCGAATTCGACGTGGTAGTCGATATTGACCTTGGCAGACTTCCAGCGAAAGATCTCAAAGCGTTTGGCTGGTAGCGGCCGCAAGGCTGGAAGGTCCAGTTGTTCGAAGGCGCTGCGTCGGTTGCCAGGCAACTTCTTGAAGGCGCGCTGGTTCAGATCGACCAGTAGCAGCGCTATGGCTTGGTTGAGCTCTGCAAGGCTGAAGAACTTGCGGTTGCGCAGACGCGCCAGAATCCAACGCTCCACCACTAGCACGGCGTTCTCCACCTTAGGCTTGTCCCTGGGGTGCGCCGGTCGTGCCGCCAGCAAGGCGCAGCCATAGTGGTTGGCGAATTCGTCGTACAGGCGGTTGGGCTGGGGATCGTAGGTATCAGGGTTCTTGATCAGTGCGCGGGCTTGATCTGGCACGATCAGGCGTGGTACACCACCGAAGAACTCTAGGGCCTGCACCTGGGCGCCAATCCAGTCGGCTGTAGTTTGCCGGGAGGTTGCACAGGCAAAGGTGTAGTTGGAAGCACCAAAGGTGGCTACAAAGATCTGAGCTTTGGTGATCTCCCCAGTGAAGGCATCAATGATCGGCATGGTATGACCGGCGTAATCGACGAACAGTTTCTCCCCGGCAATGTGGGTTTGGCGCATGGAGCGCTTCAACCCACCAGCCCATTGGCGGTACTTGACGCAAAAGCTGGTGTACTTGTAGGCTAAGGGGTTGTCCTTGGCGTACTCCTCCCACAGCAATTGCAGGGTCACACCTGCGCGTTTGAGTTCTTGGTGAGCCGTGGCGAAGTCGGGCGCCAACTGGGGGCTGCTGCGCGGCAGGGCCGGTTTGTACAACCGGGCTTCCAACTCTTGATCGGTGAGGGTTTGGGCGATTTCCCAGTCAACATTGGCCGCGCGGGCCAGGGAGGCGTATTTGGCCGCGGCACTCTTGGAGATCTTGAGGGAGCGACCTACCTCGCTAAAACTCAGTTGGACGCACAAGTGCAGGCGCAATGTCTCTCGAATTTGACGCATAGTGATTCTGTTCGTTGGCATTGGGCCCACCTGTAAAAGGCGGTGAGCCTATGCCGGGTTCAAAAAATCACTTACGCGAATCCCCCAAAATCGTCCACGATGGCGCTGAAACAGCGTCCACGATCAATTTGAAATGCCGTCCACGATCACGCTGAAATCGCGTCCACGTTCAGACTGAAACGCCGTCCACGATGGGCTGATATATGCACTAGGCCGAGGTGACACGGCTTACATTAGCGCCTTCCTTGACCACCTCCGTAAAGACCGACCGGATAAAGTCACATCGCACTTTTGTAGCGTGCGAATGCATCTACCAGTAAGAAAAAAGGACGCCGCTCCCCACTTATGGCCACCAAG
>CAMDKE010000193.1 GCA_945901215.1 Comamonas sp. lk | reverse complement strand
GAAGTCCCGCCGTGTCAGCAACACATAGGCTGACAAGGTCAGGAAAGTCGCACCGGTCGCTGCAAGCGCCAGGGACACGGTTTGCGCGCCTCCGGGCAATGCCAGCGAATGCGTCAACAAGGGCCCCAGTGTGTAGCCCATGAAACCGGTTAGCGCAAACACGGCCGGCAGCGCCCAGGCGCTGTTCTGTAATTTGTGTATTGCAAAAAGGAGTCCGAAGTAGCCTGCCAGAGTCAAGATGATGCCGGGCGCGGGCAGTCGGTACGCGACCGATGCGCTTGCCACAACGGCGCTAAACAGCAGCGTCATGGACAGCAGAGCGTAGGTATTGCGCAGAACGCGCTTTACTTCGATGGTGGGCGCAAGTTCAGACTGGGTCGCAGTCACCTGAAAGGCGCTCGGGTTGCGGGACGAAAGAATGGTGGAGTTGGGTTTCATGGTGTTGCTTTTTTAGCTGGAACAATAAGATGTGAAACGGCCGTTGCCGGTGCAAGGCGAAAAGAAAATTGCGTAAGGAGAAGTCATTTTTATAGCCACGGGTTGCAGGTCAGGGTTGCAGGTTAGGGTTTTCTAATGGCTAATAAAAGCAGATAATTTCTTATTCATATTCCTAAAAAACAGGACAATGAGCAAAAATTTCAATTTCAAACACCTCTATTACTTCTGGGTAGTTGCCAAGGAAGGCGGCATGTCACGCGCTGCCGACAAACTAGTAGGGATTGACTTTGCTTGCCCGCTCCATCAACTCCAGCGCGCGCTCAGGCTCGCTGCGCTCTGCCAGCATCTGCGCATATCCAACCAAAGCGCCGAAGTGCTGAGGTAGCCTTTTTAGTACCTCTTGGCAATCTTCCATAGACAAGTCATATTCGCCTGACATGTAGTAAACGGTGGCGCGTTTATTCCATGCCTCGGCGAATTCAGGTCGCTTAACAATGATGGCGCTAAACACTTGGATTGCCTTGGGTATGTCGCCGTCTTGCATATGCTCCAGGCCCTTCTGATAGAGCTTGTCAATAGCTGCATTGCCCGATTTCCCCCATAGCTGCCAGACGGTCCCAAGCGCAACTTGACGGACCGAAGGTTCTGCATCGTCAAGCAAGGCATATACCAAGCCCGCGTCCTTGGCGGTGCCAAGCTTGAGCAATTTGTTCATGCCGTTGATCCGCTGCTGTGGTTCGGCATGGCTGAGCGCCTTACGCGCCTGCTGATAATTCAGTTTCCCTTCGCTTGCGGCGTGACCAAGGGTAACGGTGCACAGCAAAAAGACAAGCGCTGAGCGATAGATTAGAAGCGATGTGCGGTATGCAAATCTTGGCACCGTGGGTCTCCAGCAAATTGATAAGCTAAGCTTACCCGAGACCCGTTCAACGCGGCAAGGAAATCTGTTTTATTGGCATTTTGTAAAGCATTCAGCGTTTTGGATCCAACACAAACCTCCATCAGGATTGGGGCTGAATTGCAATGCAACGCCCTCAGCGCAGAAAGTCGCTCACCGCCGCGGTGAATTCCGCTTCGCATTCATGGTTCGAGATATGCGCGCAGGGTGAAAGCGCCAGATACTGCGCCTTCATCGCCGCAGCCAGTTCGGCCATGTGCGCCGCAGGTGCGCCCATATCGTGGCTGCCGCTGATTAGCAAAGTCGGGCAGGTGATCGAGGGCAGCAGTGGCCGGAAATCAATATCGCGAACCATCGCGGCAGCCGCTGCGTAGCCTTGCCTGGACGTACCGGCGATCATGCCGCGCAGCAGGGCTGCAGTCTCAGGATGGCTGGCAATGAAGGGCGCGGTCAGCCAGCGTGAGACGGTGGCGTCGGCGATCGACTCGGTGCCGTCAAGCTCCACCTTGGCTATGCGATCCATCCATTGCTGCCGGTCCGCTTCGGTTTGGAAGTATTTGGCGTTTGCGACCACCAGCTTTTGCACCCGTGATGGAGCGCTGGCGGCCAACTGCAGGCCCAGCATGCCGCCCAAGGACAGTCCAACGTAGCGAAAGCGGTCGACGCCCAGCGCGTCAAGACCGCCTAGAACCGATTCCGCCAGCGCTGTCACCGTAGTGCAGGCGCCGTCCATCGAGGACTGTCCATGGCCCGCATAGTCAAAGCAAAGCACCTGGTATTGCTGACGCCAGACGGCAATTTGTGCCGCCCACAGCGCCATCGAACTGGCCAGCGAATTGCCCAGTACTAGCACCGGCAAACCTGGCGAGCCTTGGGTGTGAAATTTCATAGGAATATTCATGGTTTGTTTCTTTCGAGGTAACCCAGTCGGGTAGATAACATCCGTGCAGTCCGGCCGAGCGCCTTGGCCAAGTTTCCGTCCAGACCCACATCTAGCTTGTCGGCCGAACCGATGATGGTCAAGGCCAGCACTATTTGCCCGTCACGCGCAAACACCGGTGCACTAATCGCATTGATTTCGCCACCATACCATTCTGAAAAAGTGGCTGAACCAAGCAGGCGCGAAAAGCCGGTATGGCGGATCTCGGCGGTGTGGTGGTCGAGCTGATCGAGCGTCGCTTCGGCTGCGCTTTGCGGCAGTCGTTCGCTAGAAAATTCGTTTTCAAGCGCATCGATGACCAGACCACGGGGCAGGTGTGCGGCGAAGGCCAAACCGGTTGACGATTTCAGCACTGGCAGCACGAGACCAGTGCGCAGGTTTTCGCTCAAGGGTTGCCTGGATTCTTCCCAGCGCACAATGGTTGGGCCCTTGTTTCCCCAGACGCCCAGGCCCACTGTTTCGTCAAGTTCGTCGGACAGGTCGACGATGGCCTGGGTCGCCATACGAACCGCCTGGAGTTCGGCAATGCTGCGCGCCTGCGATAGCTTGAGGTCGAGATCATGCGGATGGGCAATCACATATTTCCCGCCGCTAAAGGCAAGCGGCCGGCGCTGGCTTCGCTTGATGCGTTCTACACGGCCCAAAAACACCACATGATCGCCGCCCGGATAGCTGGTTACCTTGGTGCATTCAAGCGTTGCCGCACAGTCTTCGATCAGCGGAATGCCATTCAAGCCCGGGCGCGTGCGTACATCGGCAAACTTGTCCGGGTTGGCTTTGGCAAAGCCATTCGAGATCGCGACCTGGTCGTCGGCCAGGATAGACACGGCGAAATGCCCGGCATCACGAAAAACCGGAAAACTCGCTGCATTGAGCGACTGGCTCCACAGGATCAAGGGTGGGTCGAGCGACACCGAACTGAAGGAATTGGCCGTGAGCCCGTAGGCCTTGCCGCTGGCATCGACGGTGGTGATCACGGTGACGCCCGTAACGAAGACGCTCAGGACATTGCGCAGTTCGCGCGCATCAAACGCTGGCTCGCTCATCTCACTGCCTTGGCGCGTCGACGGGCTAAAGGCTTGTGCAGACGGGCAGAGCGGGCCTGCAGACGCGCCTTCATGCCACACAGGAAGCTGCTGACCAAAGCGATGATGGTGGCATTGACGTCCTTGGGCATGGTGGTTGCGTAGACCCATTTGCGCATGCCGATATAGAAAATGCTGGCATGCAGACCCCATACCATTTCAAGTTCTAAGTCGACGTTTTCATGTGCGATGAAGGCTTCCGGGTCGCTGCAATACTCCGCGATGCATTCACGCACGACGGGCTCAAAGATCCGCTCTTTGAGCAGTTTGAACAAGCGGTCGTTGATACCCGACTTCTCAAATCCGGCAAAGATCAAAATACGCACCCATTCATGGCGCAGCACCAGCTTGGCATAGTCGAGGTAATACGCTTCGAGCCTGGCCTCCAGCGCCTTGCTGCGGTCTTTGATGGTGTCTTCCCAAAACGGATTCCACCGCGACAGCGTCACCTCGTCGTAGGCGGCTTCGATCAAGGCCTGCTTGTTCGGGAAATAGCGGTACAGCAAGGACTGGGTGATACCCAACGCGGTTGCGAGGTCCCGGGTACTGGCAGTAAAGCCATTTGCGGCAAAGTAGTCGATCGCCTGGCGCAGGATCATCTCGCGTCGATCGCTCGAACGCAATTTCGGAGCACGAACGCGCGTTGGCTTCCCAGTCGTCGTGACAGCGGACAAGCCCATCTTTACTCCTTGACCATAGCGAAGGCGTTCAGCGTGTAGGCTACCAGGGTGTAATAACCGATGATGCCGACGATTTCCACCACCGTCGTTTCGCCGAACATGGTCTGACCGCGCAGGTACATCGCGTCGTCGAGCCGGTGGGTGCGCAGCAGTTGCCCGCCGAGTTCTAGCAGCAACCTCAAACGCTCGCCTTCGAGTTGGGGCACCATGCGGGCCCGTATCGCTTGGACTGCGGCCAAATCCAAACCCGAAGCCAGCGCGATGGGTTCGTGGATTTGCTGCTCGGCCATGCAGTCGTAATGCGCCGCCACCAGCAGGATCAGAAGTTCGGACTCGACCGTATCAAGGCTGCTGCCAAAGCGGCAAAAGGCGCCGAGATTTTGTGCTGCATCGGCCAGCTTGGGGCTGTGCAGCCAGGCCAGGAAAGGCCCGTCGATGCTGCCGCGCGTGCGGATGATGGCGTCGAAGATGCCGCGTTGCTCGGCATTGAACGCTTCGATCGCAGGCAAGGGCAGGCGCGACTTCATGGTGCGCCCTCAGACAATTTAAGGTTGGACAAAGACGACTCCTTGGGTTTGACGATGACGCCGGTTTCGGCTGATTGCGCAATGGCTTCGAGCGCGGCGGTCGTGTCGAGCATGTCCTGCAGCGCGATTGGATAGTCGGTCTGCCGGCCTGCCACTGCCGCGGCAAAGGCCTCGACATTGTCCAGAACGGGCGTGGCGACTGGGTAGTCCTGAACGACGCTGCCATCGTTGGGGGCCGAGCGGGTAACGATCCAGCCGGAAGGATTTTCGACATGGGATTTGTCGCGCACCTCGATCCAGCCCTTGCTACCGAAGATCGCGAAGCGGGCATAAAACGGCGTCGACAACATCGCATTGATGCTGGCGGAAACGCCGTTTGGGAACAGCAGTTGCGCTGAAACGCTGTCACCAGACTCAAACCCGGTCGCCAGCTTGCTGTTAATCGCCATCACCTGGATGGCCGGCCCGGCGATGCTCGTTGCCAGGTTGAGCAAGTGGATGCCAGTGGCCGTCATCGGGCCGCAGCCGGCCTGGGCACGTGACAAGCGCCAGTTGTCCGGTGCCAAGGCTAGGAACTTGTCTTGGCTGAAATTGCCCTCGATCTGCAACAAGCGGCCCAGCGCTCCTTCAGCCAGCAGCTGCTTCATCAGCAGCATCGGTGGCTCAAAACGTCGCTCATGCCCGATCCCCAGGCGCACGCCATGGTTCAGGCAGGCCTGCACCGAGCGCTGCGCCGAAGCGAGCGTCAATGCCAGCGGCTTTTCGCAGAACACATGCTTGCCCGCCCGGGCCGCCGCGATGATCTGCACTTCATGCAGGTTATTCGGTGTGGTGAGGATGACCGCATCGACATCGGTCGCCTCAATGCATTGGGCATAGCTGGCCAGGTGCCGGATCCCATGTTCGGCGCAAAAGGACTGGCCCAGTGCCAGTTCGGGCTCGACCGCCGCCACGACGCGCACCCGGCTGCTCGCCGCCAGTGTCCTGACCATGATCTTGCCCCACCAACCCAGGCCCACCACGCAAACTCGCAACATCTTTGCTCCTTGAAACTAGGGTGGCCCAAACGCGACCTGTTTG
>CAMDKE010000192.1 GCA_945901215.1 Comamonas sp. lk | reverse complement strand
AGGTCTTCGTAAG
Source organism: Comamonas sp. lk (assembly GCA_945901215.1). Classification (GTDB taxonomy): domain Bacteria; phylum Pseudomonadota; class Gammaproteobacteria; order Burkholderiales; family Burkholderiaceae_C; genus Allorhodoferax. The sequence continues at coordinate 5,665 of CAMDKE010000192.1, read as the reverse complement.
TTGTAGGCGGCCGTTGGCGCGCTTGGTGCGGATTCAGGTAACGCTCAGGCAGGGCATGGATAGGAATGTCGTTCATGGTGTATTTCTTTTGGCTAAATTATTCGGCAACGATGTTGCGGGCTTTGATAATGCGTGCCCACTGCGCGGTTTCTGCTCGGATGTGAGCGCTAAACTCGGCCGGCTTCATCCGGACTTCAGTCAATCCCTGGGCCTTGAGCTGCTCACGCGTTGCCGGTTGACCCAAAATGTCTGCAGCGTCACCCACCAGCCTTTCAACCGTGGCTGAGGGCGTCCCCGCCGGCGCTAACAGACCGTACCAGGATGTCACCAGCACGCCGCTGACCCCCTGCTCAGCGAACGTGGCAATCTCAGGTGCAGTCGCACTGCGGACCATGTCCGTGATGCCCAGCGCCACCAACTTGCCAGATTTAATGTGTGGCAGTGCGCCGGGCAGATTACTGAACATCAGCGGTACTTGGCCGCCAAGTACGTCGTTGAGGGCTGGCCCAGTCCCCTTGTAAGGCACATGCAGCAAGTCGATGCCGGCTTGCTGCTTGAAAAGTTCTCCCGCCAAATGCAAACCACTCCCCACGCCCGGCGATGCGTAGGCCAGAGAGCTGCCTTTTGCCTTGGCCAGCGCGATCAGTTCACGGACATTGCTAACTTTAAAAGCAGGGTGTGCCACCAGTACATTGGGCGCCTTGGCCAACATGGTGATAGGCACAAAATCCGCCTCAATATTAAACGGGAAATTGGGCATCAAGGTCGGGTTGATGGTGATGTTGCCCGCCGGCACGACGAGCAAGGTCTGACCGTCGGCTTTGGCACGCTTGACCTTGTCAATACCAATGTTGCCTGCCGCGCCAGCCAAATTTTCAACCACCCCGCTCTGCTTGTAGCGTTCAGCCAGCCCAGACGCCAGCAGCCGAGCCAACGAATCCACAGGACCGCCCGGCGGAAATGGCGCGACTATGCGAAAGCCTTCGCTGCCCAAACTTTGGGCTTGCACAGAGTTGGTCAAGGCGAGTGTCGCCAACCAGCCAAGCGTGTTGCGCCGTTGCATTTGCATGATTTACTTTTTTTCAGTCAGAAAACCGGTGCCTACCTCGACCTTGGGCTGGCGCCGAGTGTTGCCGTCAATCCCGCCGTCAATCGCCCATTCAGCGAAAGCCGTGGGGCTGGGTTCGAAATCACGCGCCACCCATTTTTCAGTCAAATGATCCTCGTCGGCGTTGTACTCAATTAGACCACCGCAAGGGTTTTCAAAGTACCAAAAAATGGCCGATGAAATCGGATGTTTACCAGGACCGAGTTGCGTCTTCCACCCCTTGCGGCTCATGTTCATGCCGCCACCAAAGACCTCGTGGATATCTCGCACAGTGAACGCGACGTGGTTCAGACCACTCGGTTTATTAGGCAGTTGCAAAAGGAAGAGGTCATGGTGCCCGCCATTGACCGAGCAACGCATAAAAATGCCACGCCCCGGGTAACGGTCAGACGTGGTGAACCCAATGCCGGCATAAAACGCTTCCGCCGCTCCAAGCTTGTCCGTGAACAGCACAACATGACCAATTTCGACAGGCTGCGCCGATGCATAGATCGGTGACGGCTGGTCCACGCGGCGCGCGTCGTCCCATGTGTTGGTGGGCACACCGGGCGCACTGATGACCCTCTTGATGCTTTTCTGGAACACAAGACGCAGACCGTGCGGGTCCAGCGCTTGAATGGTGCCGTGACTAGCACGTTGGTCCAAAAAGCCGGGTGCGCTGGCCAACGCTTGAGCCAGCGTTTCAAGTTGTGCGTCACTGCGCACGCCCCACACAACTTCTCGCAGGGTCGGGCCCCTTTCCATGGCTGGCGGCAAGGTGTCATCTTCCGTGCGACGGACATTGACACGTGCCCCATTCAGGGTTTCCCACTCCTGCAGCGTTTCAGATTGGCTAATATTTGTCAGACCCCAGTCAGCGAAAAAAAGCGCTGATTCATCCCATTTGTCGGTCGAGTAGGTTATGGCATCTATGCCATCTGTACCTTGCTCAATGCTGTTGTTTGTGTTGCTGTTAGTAATGTTTTGCTCCATGTGTTGTTTGTATTGGTATGGGTCATGAATTGCTCCATGGCATGGGTGCCTCATTCAGGCCCCAGTAATAACTTTTTTGTGTGGTGTATTCGAGAATTCCAAGACGACCTTTTTCGCGGCCGGTACCGCTCATCTTGACGCCACCGAAAGGTGTGCTGGCAGAGAACACCTTATAGGTGTTGACCCAAACAGTTCCCGTTTGTAAAGCGCGGCCCAGACGCCAGACGGTCTTGTAGTCTCGGGTCCAGATGCCAGCCGCCAAGCCATATACATTGTCATTGCACTGAGCGATCAAATCGGCCTCTTCACTCCAGGGAAGCAGCACCAGCACCGGTCCGAAGATTTCTTCCTGGCACATGCGGGCACTGTTGTTGAGACCCTCCATCACGGTCGGCGTGTAATAACTGCCCTTATCGAACGTGGTGCCTATGGGGCGTACACCGCCGAACAGCACCTTGGCGCCCTCATCAATACCCAACTGAACATATTCTTCAACCGTTACGCGATGACTTTGGCTGACCAGCGGACCCATCTGCGTGCTATCGAGAACAGGATCGCCGACACGTAATTTTTTGACGCCTTCGAGCAGGCGCGACTTGAACTCATCGTAGACACTGGCATGCACAAAAGCCCGAGAGCCAGCAATGCACGACTCCCCAGACGAGCTGAAAATACCGTATAGCACGCCCGCCACCGCGTGGTCGAGGTCAGCATCTGCACAAACAATGGTTGGTGACTTACCGCCCAACTCCAGCGACGTTGGCATTAGTTTTTCAGCACCAATGCTGGCAATGCCCATGCCAACCTTGGTGCCACCCGTAAAGGCAATGCGCTTCACCAGAGGATGCTGCACCAGCGCATCACCAACGATGGAGCCCTTGCCCGGCAGCACGCTGATGATGCCGTCCGGCACGCCGGCCTGCTGCGCAATACGGGCCAGTTCGATGGCCATGCGCGGCGTGATTTCTGCCGGTTTGAAAACCACGGCGCAACCAGCTGCCAGCGCCGGCGCGAGTTTTTGCGCTTCACTGGCAATGGGTGAGTTCCAAGGCGTGATCGCACCCACAACACCCAGGGGTTCATGCACGCTCATGGTGACAAAGTCACCGCGAGATGGCGTGATGGCGTCCTCATGCGTTTCGCAGGCCGCTGCAAAAAACTGAAAGGTGCCTGCGGCACTGGCCACCAGTGCGCGCGTCTCCTTAATCGGCTTGCCATTGTCCAAGCGCTGCAGCTGAGCCAGCTCTTCGCTACGCCCGCGAATACCAGCGGCGATTCGGTGCAACATGGCGGCCCGTTCATGGGGTTTGAGATGAGCCCAGTCCGGCTTCATGCGGGCTTTTTCTGCGGCCAGTACCGCATCGTTCACATCGTCGGTGGTGGCAGCGTTGAGTGTTGCCACTGTGCTGCCGTCATGCGGGTATTCGGTGGCGTAAGTCGGGCCTGATGCATCGCGCCATTGGCCGGCGATGAAGGTCTGCAAATGAGTCGGGTCGAGTGTGTTCATATCGTCAAGCTGGCGGCACGATTAGTCAGAAAGCGCATTGCGGAAAGAACCGTGAGCGCCGAGGTCTTGGGATTTTCGGCCAGAGGTTTGCCGCGCATGGTGAGCTGCATATTACCGAAGGCACCACGAACCAGAATTTCGTGGATGTTCTCTGTCACTGCTGGGTCGGCGATCAGGCGCACGCGGGTCGCATCCAAGCCGAGTCCTGCCAAGGACACGGTCGCCGCAACGTTGGCATTCTTCGGGTAAAGGTGTGCTGCTTCGCGCGCTGTTCCTTCAAAAATAAGTGCCTCCGTTTTCAACGTAGCAAGATCGACCAATGTTTCGGCAGCAGAGCCCTTCCAACCCAGGGGCGGCTTGCGGCCGGTGTAGGTGACGTCGCTCAACCCTGCCAACCGCGCCGCTGAAATCGCGTCGATACCGCCAATCGCCCCAGCCAGCAAATGAACCTGTGTATGACCCTGATGCGCTGCGGCTGCCAGTTTTTCAGGCAGACCGGCTTCAGCCAATGCCCCGACCGATAACACGGCACACTCTGTACCATTTTCAAGTGCGCTCAATACATGGGCCGTCAGGGCCTCATGGCCAGCGCATTCCAGCACGAGAGGGGTACCACGCGGTACGTGAGCCACGGCTTGGATGTCTTGACTTCCCAGCGCGGCCTGCACTTCGGCGATACGCTGCTGCCTTACGACCACATGCGTGACTTTCACAAGGGCACTCCCTACCAAACGACGACAAATCGCTTGGCCAATGGCGCCGTAACCGATCAGAACGACATTCAGCAAAGTCAGTCCTTCTTCAAAATAGGCCCGGCAAACTTGACGGCAAACGGGCCCCAAGTTTTCATGTCGACCTCAACCACCACCGGGCCGCTGGCTGCAAACGCTTTGGCCAACACCGCGTTGGTTTGAGATGGTTCACTCAGGCCAAAATGCGTGACTTTCAGACTGGCGCAAAACTGCGCAAAATCGGGTGTGTGCAGGTCGACATAACAATGCCGACTGCCGTAAATATCATCTTGAATGTTCTTGATCACACCGTAGCAACTGTCGTTCATTAGCAGCATCACGATGTTGGCCTTCTCCTGCACGGCGCAAGCGAGTTCGCCCACATTCAACATGAAACCGCCATCGCCAATCAAGGCCACCGTCTTGCGGCCCAACTGGTGCTCCTTGTCGGCAATGGAAGTGCCGATGGCCATGGCCAAGGCTTGACCAATGCCACCCCCCAGCGCATGCACGCCGGCCCGCGGATGGTCCAGCACAGGCGCACGGTTACCCCACATGGTGTTAGAAAGCGTGATGTCACGCACCCACCACAGCGCATGGCCAGCCTGCGCGCTCAGACCATTTTTAAGATGGATGTAAGCCCCCAAAGTGGCGTCGACCCAACCCGCGGCTTCTGCACGAGCCTGTTTGACATTGCCCGTAAGAGTTGCATCCACCTGCATGCATCCTTCCAGCCTGTCGGCCAACGCATTCAGCGTGGCCAGCGCATCGCCCTGAACAAAATAATCGCTGATGTAGCCTCGGTTGTGCGCCATGGCATTGGCATCAATGCGGTACATCGCCTTAGGCAGCTTGAGCTTGTAGCGCAGCGTTTCGTTGCTGCGCAGGCGCGAGCCCACGACCAGCATCGCATCGCAACTCTGGTAGAGATCTTCTGACGGCTTTTGCAGGTTGTATGAGCCTAAGCTGGATGGGTGATCTTCAGACAAAATGCCGCGGCCCTGTACCGAGGTCACCACGCCCCACCCCATCTTGACAAAACGCTCGACCGCTGAACGGGCACCGCGTGCACCGCCACCCAGCCAAAGCAGTGGCCGTTTGGCCTTCAGTAATTTAGCGGCCAAGGCATCAACTTCAACGCTCTCAGGCTGCACGGGCATCAAGGTCAGAGGGGACAAGTCCGCGGGGAGTTCCAGCAGCGCAGACTGTATATCAATTGGAATCTCTATGCTCACCGGCCCGCAAGGGGCGGTGAATGCCAGTCGGTGCGCCTCTCGCAGTGTGGCCAGCGCGGTCTCCGGGTTGCGGATGCGAAAGGCAGCTTTGCCAACTGCCTGCAGCATGGCG
>CAMDKE010000191.1 GCA_945901215.1 Comamonas sp. lk | reverse complement strand
AGCGACAACTTTTTTGTGCGCAACGACCGCCAAACCCAGGGGCGCGCCGTGGATCTTTGGTTGGTGGCCGCCAGCCCCAGCACGGCGCAAAAGCCCGTGCCTGCGGGTTCTGAGGTTGTGGTCAGCCCCACACTGACCGGCTTTTTGCTCATGCGCGTGTTGACCTCCGACTACCAGGCCGAAAAAGCGGTGCTGGAGCCAGCGCGGCGCACGCTGCGGTGCAGCCAAAGCTAGCATGGAGACGCCCCGCCCGGCGTCGGTGCGCGCGCTGTTTTGGGCTTTTTCCTCGCTCGCCCTGCAAGGCTTTGGCGGTGTACTGGCCGTGGTCCAACGCGAATTGGTGGAAAAAAAACAGTGGCTGACGCCCGATGAGTTTCTCGAAGACTGGGCGGTGGCGCAAATCATGCCAGGCGCCAATGTGGTCAACCTGGCGCTCATCGTTGGCGACCGCTACTTTGGCTGGCGCGGCGCACTGGCAGCACTGGCGGGCATGCTGACGCTGCCACTTGTAGTGGTGCTGGCACTGACGGTAGCCCTGTCGGGTGTGGCGGACCAGCCTGCAGTGCAAGGCGCACTGCGCGGCATGGGCGCGGTGTCGGCCGGCCTCATTGCGGGCACGGGGCTCAAACTCATCGCAGCGCTTAAGGGCAATGCGATGGGTGTGCTGGTGTGCGCGGTGCTGGCCGCGCTCACTTTTATTGCGATCGCGCTGTTGCGCATTCCCCTGGTTTGGGTGCTTCTGGGCCTGGGGCTACCGGCCATGGCCTGGGCCTACCACCAACTGCTGGAACAAGCCAGGCATCGGGGAGCGCCCTGATGCACGATTGGGGATGGTCAGAACTGGTCACACTGTTTTCGCATTTCGTGTCACTGTCACTGCTGTCGATTGGCGGCGCCATTACCACCGTACCGGAAATGCACCGTTTTCTGGTCACCCAGCAAGCCTGGCTGGCTGAAGGCCAGTTCAGCAGTTCCATTGCCCTAGCGCAGGCGGCGCCGGGCCCCAATGTGTTGTTTGTGGCGGTATTGGGTTGGACCGTGGGTATGAACGCTGCTGGTGGGCCAGCGGCCGGAACGTCCGCCTGGGCGCTGGCCAGCGCCTGTGTGTTTGCCGCCATGATGGGCATTTTGCTGCCCAGCGCCACACTCACCTACTTTGCCGCCCGCTGGGGGCAGCGCAACCGAAAGCGGCCTACGGTGCGCGCCTTCAAGTTGGCCATGGCACCCATCGTGGTGGCCTTGCTGCTGGCTACGGGCTGGATTTTGACAGCGGGCCACGGTAGCTGGGTGTCGCACCCTGGCCCCTATTTGCTGACCTTAGCGACGGCACTGATGGTGTGGCGCAGCCGTATTCACCTGCTGTGGCTCTTGGCTGCGGGCGCCCTGGCCGGCGTTGTGGGCTGGGTCTGATCAGCTTTGAATCTCAGCTTAGCGCGGGTTCTCAAAAAACACGTAGCTGGTGGAGTAGTCGCTGATTTCGAAATACACCTTTTTCTCGCCCGGATCGACCTCCATATTGAGGTTTTCGTCCAGCACGCCATAGCCAAAACGATAGGGCCGGGGCTTGTTGTCGTCGGTGCCCATGGCGGTGGTCAGCTTGTCAATCTTGATAAAGCGCCGCACCAGTTTGTCTCCCGCGTACACCTCTAGCACCCCGCTGGTGCCGGTCCAGTTCTGGATCTCGCGGCCAATCTTATTTTGTTGCTCTTGGGTGCAAGACACCAAGCCCAACAGGCTGATAGCGGCCAGCGCGGTGATGGCAAATCTTTCATTGAACATAGACATAAAGGCTCCCTCATTAACATTCAGACGCCGCCACGTTGGCGCAGCGCCTCATACAAACACACGCCACTTGCCACCGACACGTTCAGGCTTTCCACCGCACCACGCATTGGAATGCGCACCAGTTGGTCGCAAGTTTTGGTGGTCAATTGCCGCATACCGTCTCCCTCGGCGCCAAGAACTAATGCGACCGGGCCGCGCAAATCGGCCTGGTAGAGCGTTTGCGCGGCCACATCGCTGGTGCCAATGATCCAGATATTGCGCTCCTTGAGCTCGACCAAGGTGCGCGCCAGGTTGGTCACCATGAAATAAGGTACGGTTTGCGCTGCGCCGCTGGCCACTTTGGCCACTGTGGCGTTGATGCCGGCGGCGTGGTCTTTGGGCGCAACCACGGCGTGTACGCCGGCACCGTCCGCCACGCGCAGGCAGGCGCCCAGGTTGTGCGGGTCGGTGATGCCATCGAGCACCAAAATCAAAGGGGCAAAACGCTTCTCGGACGGCAGGGCGAGTTGGGAGGCTTCCAGGTCTTCCAGCAACTCATCGAGCGAATGCACCTGCTCCAGCGCCCCAACCCGCGCAGCCACACCCTGGTGGCCATGGCCGCCACACAGCTTGGACAGCCGCATGCCATCGGCTTCAATCAGGCGCACCCCGGCTTCTTTTACGCGGTCTAAAAACTGGCGCATGCGCGCATCGCGGCGTGTGGGTTCGTAATAAATTTCAACAATCGACGCAGGAGCGGTTTTAAGCCGCACCCCCACGGCGTGAAAACCGAATAAGACGTGATGGGATGACATGCACCGATTATCGCGTTTGGTGCAGTGGGCCTACGCCAAGACCCACTAGGTCAGCGGCAGGTGCTCATCGGACGCGAGACGACCCGCTTCAATGGTGATGCGCCGCTGACAACGCGCAGCAATGGCCGGGTCATGGGTGACCAGCACCAGCGTCGTTCCCAACTCACGGTTGAGCGCAAACATCAGCGCCATGATGGTTTCGCCCGTGGCAAAGTCAAGGCTGCCGGTGGGTTCGTCCGCCAATAACACGGCGGGCTTGACAACAAAGGCCCGCGCCAGGGCTACACGCTGCTGTTCGCCACCGCTGAGCACCTTGGGGTAAGACCCCAAGCGCTGTGACAAACCCACCCGGTCTAGCATGTCTGCCGCCTGTTTGCGTGCGTCTTTGCGACCGGCCAGCTCCAGGGGAAGCATGGCGTTCTCCAAGGCCGTGAGGTTGCCCAAGAGTTGAAAGCTCTGAAACACAAAACCCACCTTGCGCGCGCGCAGTGCCGCACGTGCATCCTCATCGAGCGCAAAGATGTCGTCGCCGGCCAGTCGCACAGTTCCACTGGTGGGTGTGTCCAGCCCCGCGATGATGGACAAGAGCGTGCTTTTGCCTGAACCGGATGCACCCACAATGGCCGCCGTCTCGCGCGCACTTAGCGCAAAATCGATGTCTTGCAGAATTTGCAGGGTTCCCGTGGAGTCGCTGACCGACTTGCACACACGATCGACGGAAATAATGAAATCAGACATGGGGCTTTCTTTGCATCGCAAACAGTTTTTAGCAGGCAGCTTCGCGCTTGCATTGGCGTTCGGATTCAACGCATGGGCCAAACCGGGCAGTCCGATTGTGGTTCTTGGCGATTCGCTGAGCGCCGAGTATGGCCTTAAACGCGGCACGGGCTGGGTGGCACTGCTGGAAAAACGCTTGGAGCAAGAGGGGCACCGGCTTGCCGTGGTCAATGCCAGCATCAGCGGCGACACCACAGCGGGCGGCTTGTCGCGTCTGCCAGCGCTGTTGGCGCAACACCAGCCCCAACTAGTCGTGATTGAGCTAGGCGGTAACGACGCGCTGCGGGGCATGCCGCTGCAAAGCACCCGCAGCAACCTGCGTGCCATGGTGGCGCAATGCAAGGCACGGGGCGCCAAGGTGCTGTTGCTAGGTATGCAAATGCCGCCCAACTACGGCCCCGCGTACGCAGCGGACTTTACCGGGCTTTACCAAGAGACCGCCAAGGCGGAAAAAGTGGGTTTGGTCCCGTTTTTTCTCAAGGGCGTGGCCGACGGACCGATGGCCGATCAGCTGTTCCAAAGTGACCGTATCCACCCGCTTGAAGCCGCCCACCCCACTTTGCTCAACAATGTGTGGCCAGCATTGCTAAAGTTGATCACATGAGCTTGACACTTTTGTCCGCGCCCGATGTGATCGCCCGCTACGACACTTTTGACACCGTAGTAGACGCGCGCAGCGAGAGCGAATACGCCTTAGACCACCTCCCCGGAGCGCTGAACTGGCCCACCTTGCATGACGAGGAGCGCAAAGCCATCGGCACGCTGTACAAGCAAGTTAACGCGTTTGAGGCCAAGAAACGTGGCGCCGCTTTGGCGGCGCGAAATATTGCGTGCCACATTGAGCAACACATGCTGGAAAAACCCAAGGATTGGGCGCCTTTGGCCTATTGCTGGCGTGGGGGAAAGCGCAGTGGCTCACTGGCTTTGGTTTTAGACCAAATCGGCTTTCGCGTGTCGCTGATCGAGGGGGGGTACAAGGCATTTCGGGCGGCCATGCTCGAAGACCTTGCGGCCCGCGCACAAGCCCTGGCCTTTGAAGTCGTCTGCGGCACCACCGGCTCTGGCAAAACCCGTTTGCTCCATTCTCTGGCGCAAACCGGTGCCCAAGTGCTGGACCTGGAAGAGCTCGCCAAGCACAGAAGCTCGGTTCTGGGAGGCATCCCCGGTGTGCCCCAGCCCAGCCAAAAGAGCTTCGATACGCTGGTGTGGGCAAAAATCCGCGCCTTCGACCCGGCACGTACTGTGTATGTGGAGAGCGAGAGCAAAAAGGTCGGGAATGTGGCAATCCATCCGGTATTGGTCAACGCTATGCGCAAGAGTCCTTGCGTGCACATTGATTTGTCGCTTGACGAGCGGGTAGAACTGCTGATGGAGGATTACGCTTTTTTTGTCGAACACCCGCAGCAATTTTGCTCGCGCTTAGACGCGCTAACAGCCCAACGCGGAAAATCCGTCATAGAGGAATGGAAAAAATCCGTGATGAACGGAGACTTGGCGGACGTGGTGCGCGCCCTGCTAGCCGATCACTACGACCCGGTGTACTTGCAGTCTATGCAACGTAATTTCCAGGGTTTTGCCACCGCTCGCACCTTTGTGCTGGCCGACCGCCAATGGGGCGCCATGCAATCCGTTGCCCATGCAATCCAGGGCTATCAAGAGACTCCAGGAGCCAGCTGATCCGTCGCTTGCGCGGGCGTAACCGGCGAATCGGGGCTCGCACCTTCGCCCGGTTGACCCTGCGGGTTGTCGCCATCACCCAAATCCTTACGTTCGGACTTGCTTTTGAGCTTGTCTTCTTTTTTGCGCTTTTTGGCCAGTTCTTTCTGCCGTTTTTCGTAACCGTAATTGGGTGTTGCCAAGGTGTGCTTTCGTTTGTTGGAAGCAACTTTAACACCTTGCAGGCTCGGACAAGGCGTATTTTGGGCGGCAGCGCCCTGTCGATGACATTTTGTTAATATCGTTTAAACTATTATTTTAATTAAAATATTGAAATATAATTTTCGGAATTTACCGAATGCCTTAAGAAGATTCAACGTACGCATTCCTCTAGCTCGGTCCACCACCAAACGAATGTCATGACTCGCGCCGTTTGCCCAGATACGTCTAACCCGCTGCTCCTTGGAGTTCTGCAGCGCTTTGCAATAGTGTTATTACTTTCTATGCTGGCGATGGTTTGCCAAGCCGGAGGTGCCACGCTCACCCTGGGGGCTGTGGAAGCCGTCAAACTGAGCGCCCACTTTACTGTGTTGGAAGACCCGAGCCAAGAATTAACGCAAGCGCAGGTATCGACGCCAGCCTTCGATACCCAATTTAAGCCAGTCGCAGACCCCGGCAGTGGATTGCAACTAGGGAGCAATAC
>CAMDKE010000190.1 GCA_945901215.1 Comamonas sp. lk | reverse complement strand
CGGGACTGCTGGATTTTTGCGGATGCACTGGAGCATTTGGTGGATCCCTGGCTTGTGTTGAAGAAGATCCGCCAGGTCATTCCAAGCCACGGTTCGGTTATCGCCTGCATACCCAACGCACAAAATTGGAGTTTGGTTGCCAGTTTGGCGATAGGCGATTTTAGATACCAGGATTCGGGCTTGCTCGATAGAACCCATTTGCGATGGTTCACCAGAAAAACCATTTTTGAGATGTTTGAGGGTGCAGGATTTGAAGTGGAATCGGTTACGTCGAGAATAATTGGAGACGCAAACGACGTCCCCTTTTTACCGATCATCCGAGAAATTGCAAAATTTGCCCGTGTTGATCCGGATATTGCGGCGCTGGAGTCCATCCCGTTTCAGTATGTTTTCCTGGCCAGGCCAAAATAAGCACTCCCTTGTTTCTCCGTCGCCAGCACAGTAGCAAGGTGGCCGCCTAGGCGGCCGGCTTTTGCGCTGCGTGCGCGGCCATGCGGGCTTCGATGATGTCGCGGTTTTTGATGGCGTAGGCATCACCCCGTTTGGCGGCCTTGTTGTAGTACATCAACGCGCGGGCGTCGTCTTGCTCTACGCCCTGGCCGTGGTCAAACATAAAGCCCAGATTGGACAGCGCGGTGGCGTTGCCCTGTTCGGCGGACAGCTTGTACCAGCGCATGGCCTCAGGGTAATTGCGCGCCACGCCTTTGGCGTTGCTGTACATAAACCCGATCTTGGCCTGCGCGCTGGCGTGGCCCTGTGCGGCGGCCAGCTTGTACCAGCGCATGGCTTGCACATTGTCTTCTTCTACGCCCTCGCCGTGCTCGTACATCACGCCCAGGTTGAGCTGCGCGCCCGCGTTGCCTTTGTCTGCGGGCAAGCGGTACCAGCGCATGGCCTCTGCGTAGTCGCGCTTGATGCCCTCGCCGGTCTCGTAGATATGGCCCAGGCTGCACTGCGCGCCGGTGTGCCCATGCGCCGCAGCCAGCTTGTACCAGCGCACCGCCTCGGGGATGTCTTGCTCCACGCCGTGGTGGCTTTCAAACATGGTGCCCACGGCGTACTTTGCATCGGCGTAGTTTTGGGCCGCAGCGAGCTTGTAATAGCGCATAGCATCGTGAAAGTCTTGTTTGGCGCCCAGCCCTTTTTCGTACAGCGCGCCCACAGCGCACTGCGCCGCCGCGTCACCCTGGGCCGCCGCCAGCTGGTACCAGTACAGGGCCTGCGCAAAGTCTTCCGTGTCACCCAGGCCTTTTTCGTACAAGGCGCCCAGGCTGCACTGGGCACTGGCCAGACCTTGCTCGGCGGCCTGTTGGTAGCAGCGCATGGCTTCGGCGTAGTTTTGCGCCATGCCAAGGCCTTTTTCGAACATCACGCCCAGGTTGAACTGGGCCTCAGATTGCCCCTTGGCAGCGGCTTCCCGGCCCCGCAGCACCTCGGCTTCAATGGCAGCGGCAATGTCTTGCTGCTGTTGGAGTAGTTCTTCCAGTTTGCTCATTGCGGACTCCGAAAACGGTTGAGAAACGGCTACGGGCAGCCCCTGCGCTGACAGCTGGCCTGCACCCACCGAGCATAGTCGTCTGGGTAGGCCGCCGCAAAACGGCGCGCATAAAACGCGACGTCGGCGTCGTAGCCTAGCAGTTGGCCGCTGTCCAGCAGCTTTTGCAGCACCATGGGTTCGGGTGAAAAGTGCAGCACCTGCAGGCCCAGCGCCCACACGTGTGGCGCGCTGGCCGCAGTCACCGGGGTCAGGGCCAGCTCGGCAAAGCCCACCTGCTGGGCAAACAGCCAGGTGCTGCGCAAGCTGTCCCAAGCCAGCATACGGTAGGCGGGGGCGCGCGCGCCAGGTACCAGGTAGGGCTGGCTTACGCGCCAGTAGCTGTGGGCGGCGGCGGCAAGCGCCAGCGCGATCACCCCGGCGGCGGCCGCTGCGGGCCGACCCCAGCGGGTGGCGCGGGCGCCGGTGCTGCGCAGGTCGGCCAGCGCGTGGCCTGCTGCCGCACCGGATGCGCCCACCTCAGCCGGGAAGGCGCGCAACACCCACAAGCACAGCAACACCGCCAACTGAAACGGGCCGTACCACAGCGGGTACTCCAGCAAGCTGTGCACCCCAATGGCTCCGAGCACCGCCCAAGCCAATTGGCGCTCGGGCACCGTGTCGCGCCACGGCTGGTGGCGCCACAGCCAGGCGCCCAGCGCCAGCACAGCAGCCAGCGCCAGCGGCACGCCCAGCTCCACTGCCAGATGCAGCGGCAGGTTGTGCGCGTTGTCCAAAATCGCGCAAAAGCGCAGCCCGGCCCAGGGCGCGTCGTACAGGGTGATGAAGTGCGCGTACTTCAGCCCCTCCCAGCCCCAGCCCAGCAGCGGTTTTTGCGCCACCAGGTAGAGCACATTGCGCCACAAGTTCAGGCGGCTGGCGCACTGGGCGCTGGTCTCGTTCAGGCGGCCAAACACCGATCCGTCCACCCCGGCCAATCCGGGCAACACCAGCGCCGCCAGCACATACGCCCCCAGCGCCACGCCCAGTAGGCTCAGCGGCCAACGCGGCGCCGCTGGCGTAAGCGCCCCGCTGGCGCGGCGCCAAACCAAAACCAGCACCAGCAGCAACACCAGTTGCAGCAGGCCCGTGCGCGAGCCCGATGCCGCACTAGCCGCCCCGAGCAGCGCACCCAGCGCCAGCAGGCCCCAAGCGCCCGCACGCGAGGTCTGTGACCCGCGCTGCTGCGCCCACCACGCCAGCGTGCACACGCCCATGGTGCACAGCGACGCAAACTGGTTGCGCTGGCGCAAATTGCCAAACGCCTGGCCCAGCCCCGGCTGGTTGACCCAAGGCGCCCAGTCGCGGCTGATGTCGAAATACTGCAGCAAACCCAGCACCGCGTTGGCACACGCCGCCGCCGCCCAGGCCAGCGCCACGCTGCGCAAGCGCTGCTGCGGTGTGATGGCCAGCGCGCTCCACCACAGCAACAGGGCAGCCACACAGGCCCAGGACACCAGCACCGGCAGCACGGTGGAATTGGGGCCGCTGGTGAACGGGCTTAGCCACGGCAGCACCATCAGCGACACCGTGGCCCAGATGGCAACTTGGGCCGTGGGCGCAGAGGCTGGGGGCTGGGGCGTGGAGGGCGGCTGGTTCACTGCGGCTGATTATCTGGCGGTGCGTATGCGCGCAGCATTCATTCCCGCCTGCCATACCAGGCCAAAGCTGCGGGGGTGAGCCTAAACCAGCTGGTGAGCGCCACTATCGCTAAGGGCTTGGCGCGCCGCAGCGCCGTTTGATTGCTCCCGCCGCTCCCTAAATAAACCCGTCCACCGCCACAAAGCCCAACACCTGGCCTTGCGGGCCACCCAGCAGGGCCACGGCGCTGGCTTTGCGCGACACCACGGGCAAAAAGCGCAAGCTGCTTGGCTCCAAGCCGTGGGCCTGGGCAGCGGCGCGCACCGGCTCGGCGGCCTCGGGGTAGTGCGCCCGCAGCAGAGCAACCGGGCGAGCGGCCTGCAGTGCGGCGGCGGCCAGGCTGGCGTAGTCCACCCAACGCTCGGGCCGCTGGGATATTTCTTGGCCCTGCAAGGCCAGGTCCAGACTGCGCATCATCTCCTCGTTGCCCTGCGGGCGGCGGGCCGCAATCACTGTGGGGCCGCTCCAGGGCAGCTGGCGCAGGCCGGGTGGGGCCTGGGGCAGCTGGGCGGGGTCGATGTCGGCGGCGCTGACCACGCGAAAGCGGTCCACCTCAAACACCAGGTGCACCGGGCGCGCCTGGGCGATGGTAAATACGCCGTAGCCAAGCGCCAGCAACTGCACCAGCACGATGGCGCCAATGTCGCGCGCCAGGCCTTTGCGCGGCTTGGCCGGTTGCGCCACCACGGCGGTGAGCAGCGGGCCCAGCACCACGTCCACCCCCACCAAGATGCCGAGCAACTCCAGGCCCCCGGCCAGCATGGCGTAGGGCGGCGGGTACCACAGGCCCAGCACCAAAGCCGCCACCAGCAGCGCCACACTGGCGCTGCCCAGCGCATGCCACATGGCGCACCGCAGACGGAAATTCATGTTGTTTGCTCCGAAAAAGATGTGTTCGTTTGCCCGTCGTGTCGGCATGCTGTGGCGTATGCGGGGTCCAAAAAGCCCCAAGGCCGCTTTCGCGGCCTTGGGGACTGTGACTTGCGTTGTAGGCTTAACGGCAGGCAGCAGGTGCGTACTTTGGCAATAAAGTGGCAGTGTTTGTAAGGGCAGCGAAAACTACGGGCTTGTCATCTGCATAGCAGGTCCAATCAATTTTTTGAGCTGGTATGGTTCCTGCCACCAAAAGCGCAGCGTTGGTAGATGGTTTCAGTTGCAACGTGCCGTTTCCAGCGCGTGCGGTGTAGGTGATTGTCATCCACCCGTTCGCAGTGGTGCCGACAATAGAGGTGACGTTGGGGGTAATACCGCCACCACCATTAAGCGAACAGGTACCTGCGGCTGCGCACGGCGTTCCGCCACCCGCTGCCGTTGATAGGCCAGCATAGAACCCGCCACTGGCAGCGGGCGTGCCGCTCGCGGCGTTTTCCCCGACAATAACTTTCAAGTCATTTGCCAGCACGATGCCTTCCGTGACCCTTGCCCGCACCGTGTAATCCTGATACGCCGGCAGCGCCACCGCCGCCAGAATGCCGATGATGGCCACCACAATCATCAGCTCGATGAGCGTAAAGCCCTTTTGTATATGCTTTTTCATTTGATTCCCTTGGTAATAAAGTTGAACAACGGTTGGCGGCGGCCCCTGTGGCTACCACACGTCGGCATTCTACGGTTGTAATTACCAAACTTGAAATGGTTATGCAATTGCATTTTTGCAACAGTGCGGCGGCGCGCAAAAAGAAGCGGCGCTGCGTTTGACAACGCAGCGCCGCTGGGGCGTAAAGCGGGCGAAGGGCCTGCGCTTTAGATAGGTGCTGCGATGGTGCCGCAGGTTTTGGGAAGGATGGATGCGTCCATGGCAGAACCGCAGGTCCAGGAGCTCGAGCCGTTGGTTCCCGCGACCAACGTGAACACCATGGTCTTGCTGACGAGCTTGGTGTTGACGCCGGTGGACTTGAAGGTGGATGTGACGGTGCAGCCACCAGTGGCAGCAGCCGTGCCCGCTGACGCTACGCTGAGAATGTATTTGCCGCTGATGGCGGTGGACACAGGTATGCTGCCTGCTGCCGCTGTGGCATTGGCGGGGCAGACACCGTCTTGGTTAAACGACAACGCCACCTGGCCCTTGACGCCATCAGCCAGGGTGATGGCCTCGGCGAGTTGCGCCTTGGCAATGTAGTCTTGGTAGGCCGGCAGCGCCACCGCCGCCAAGATGCCGATGATGGCCACGACGATCATCAGCTCGATGAGCGTAAAGCCCTGTTGCAATGTTTTTTTCACAAGAACCTCCGGTTAGAAAGAAATGAATTTGGCAAAAATACCGTTTGTGCTGTGCACATGGTAATTCTAACTAGGTAAATTTGAATTTGGCAAATGTCGCCTTAAAAGATTATTAAATCAAAAAAATCATTAAATTTAGTTTTTTTGATATGTTTCAAAGAGCGTCTTCGTGCTGGGGTTTACGGCCTTGCAACCAGCGCCCCAGGGCCAAGACCAGCGCGGCGCCGAGTAACGGGCTGGCTTGGTGCAGCCAGGCTTGGTCGTGTAGCAGGTTCGCCAAAATGGTGTCGTTGGCCAGGGTTTCGCCGCCCACCCAGCCAATCAGC
>CAMDKE010000189.1 GCA_945901215.1 Comamonas sp. lk | reverse complement strand
AGGCGTCTTCCACAATCCACTGCGCGGCTTTTTCCGCAATCATCAGCGTGGGCGAATTGGTGTTGCCGCTGGTGATCAGCGGCATGACGCCGGCGTCGACCACGCGCAGGCCGGCCACGCCAAACACCCGCAGACGCGTGTCGACCACGGCCATGGGGTTGTCTGCCTTGCCCATTTGTGTGGTGCCCACGGGGTGGAAGATGGTGCTGGCAATGTCACCGGCCAGGCGGGCGAGTTCTTCGTCGCTTTGGAACTGCACGCCGGGTTTGTGTTCCTGCGGGCTGAAGGGCGCTAAGGCGCTTTGCGCCAAGATGCGCCGGGTCACGCGCAGCGAGTCGGCGGCCACCTTGCGGTCGACTTCGGTGCTGAGGTAGTTGGGGGCAATGGCCGGGGCGTCCCGGAAATCGGGTGTCTTGATGTGCACCGTGCCCCGGCTGGTGGGGTTGAGGTTGCATACGCTGGCGGTAACGGCGTCAAAGGTGTGCAGGGGCGAACCAAAGGCGTCCAGGCTCAAAGGCTGCACGTGGTATTGCAAGTTGGGATAGGGCTGGGCCGGGTCGCTGCGGGTAAAGGCGCCCAACTGGCTGGGCGACATGCTCATGGGGCCGCTGCGCTTGAAAGCATATTCCAGCCCGATGCGTGCCTTGCCCCACAGGCTGTTGGCCAGGGTGTTGAGCGTGGGCGTGTTTTGGACCTTGAATACGGCGCGGATTTGCAGGTGGTCTTGGAGGTTGTTGCCCACGCCGGGCAGGTCTTTGACCAGCGCGACTCCCTTGGCTTGCAGCAATTGCGAAGGCCCCAGGCCCGAGAGTTGCAAAAGCTGCGGCGTGGCCACCGCACCCGCGCTCAAGATCACCTCTCGGCGCGCCGTGGCTGTCACCATCTCGTGGCCGTTCCACACCTGAACGCCGGTGCAGCGCAGTGTCTCGGTGCCGTTTCCACCCGTA
Organism: Comamonas sp. lk; assembly: GCA_945901215.1. GTDB lineage: Bacteria > Pseudomonadota > Gammaproteobacteria > Burkholderiales > Burkholderiaceae_C > Allorhodoferax. The sequence continues at coordinate 4,775 of CAMDKE010000189.1, read as the reverse complement.
AGCACCAGCTTGGACGCTTGCGCGCCGGTCCAAAGCTCAAAGTTGGGCCGGCCGTAGCAGGTGGGACGTAAAAAGGCCTTGGCCGTATTCCAGCGCCAGCCGTTTTTTTGGTTGACCTCAAAGTAGCCCACGCCTTCGTTGTCGCCGGTGTTGAAGTCGTCGGTGGCGGGAATGCCTGCTTGTACGGCGGCTTTGGCAAAAGCTTCGAGCACGTCCCAGCGCAGACGCTGTTTGTCCACGCGCCACTCGCCGCCGGCATTGCGATGGCGCAACACCTGCCGGTAGGGTGTGCTGGTGTCTTGCATCAGCTCGGGCGCGCTGCCGCGCGCGCCGTGCAAGGCGTTTGCGCCCAAGTGGTGGTCTTCGTGCATTTTGAAATACGGCAGGCTGTGCTTCCAGCTCCAGCTCTCGTCGCCCAGTAGCTGGGCCCAGCCGTTGTAGTCGCGCGACTGGCCGCGCATATAAATCATGCCGTTGATGCTGCTGCAACCGCCCAGCGTCTTGCCGCGTGGGTAGCCCAAGCTGCGGCCATTGAGTCCGGGCTCGGGCTCGGTTTTGAACAGCCAGTCGGTGCGCGGGTTGCCAATGCAATACAGGTAGCCCACCGGAATATGGATCCAGTGGTAGTCGTCGCGCCGCCCGGCCTCGATGAGCAGTACGCGCTTGGAGGCGTCTGCGCTCAGGCGGTTGGCCAGCAGGCAGCCGGCGGTGCCGGCGCCTACGATGATGTAGTCAAACGTGGTGTCGCTCATGGCGTCTACTTCCCAGCCCAGACCGGCTTGCGCTTTTCCTGGAAGGCTTTTTGGCCCTCGCGCGCGTCATCGGTCAGGGTAAACAGCGCAATCTGGCTCTCAGTAAACGCCATGGACTCTTCAAATGCCATGGCCTCCACCTTTTTCATGGTGTACAGGCCCCGGCGCACGGCGGCCGGAGATTTGTCGAGCATGCGCTCCAGCAGCCAAGCCAGCTTGGTGTCCATGTCGTCGTCCACGTAATTGACCAGTCCGTAGCCCAAGGCCTGTGCGCTGCTGATGGGTTCGCCGGTGATGCACATTTCTACCAATGTGCGCCGGGGAATCAGATGCTGCAAGACGCTCAGCACCTGGGCCGGAAAAACGCCCACTTTGACCTCGGGCAAACCAAATACCGCGTGGCTGCTGGCGAGCGCCAGGTCACACATGGCCAGCAAGCCCATGCCCCCGGCCATGCAGGCGCCGTTGACGCGGGCAATCAGCGGCACGTAGCTGGCCTTGGCCACGCGCAGCAGCTGCGCCAGGTGGCCGTGGGGCTCGGAATAGTCGGTGGTAAAGGCTTGTGTGCTTTGCAAGTCGGCCCCGGCGCAAAAGGCCTTGCTGCCCGCGCCGGTGACCACAATGGCGCGCACGCTGCGGTCGTTCTGCGCCTGGGCAATGGCCTGTGCCATGCCGGCGAGCACGCCGTGGCTCATGGCGTTGCGCCGCTCTTCGCGCGTGATGGTCAGCCACAGCACCGGGCCGCGCAGTTCTACCGCCAGCTCGGTGCTGGAGGCAAAGGCTTGGGGTTCAGACATGGCACGCTTTCAGCAATAAAAAAGTTAAAGAAGGGGGACTGCAGCACTAATGGGCCAGCACCGGAAACAGCTTGGTCAGCCCGTCGGACATCACTTCCACTGCCAGCGCCGCCAATATCAGACCCATCAGCCGGGTCATCACATTGATGCCGGTTTTTCCCAGCACGCGGGCTATCGGTTGGGCGAGCGAAAAACACAGGGCGGTGGCTAGCGCCACCACCACGCCATAGCCCACCAGCGTGCCCATTTGCAGCACGGTCTTGGCCTTGTCGGCGTAAATCACCACGGTGGACATGGTGGCCGGGCCGGTGAGCAGCGGAATAGTCAGCGGCACCACGGCAATGCTGGCACCCATGGCGGCTTTTTCCACGCCGTCTTCGAGCTCGTGGGTGCTGGTCTTGGCCTCGGCGGGCTGGGCGTTGAGCATATTGAGCGCGCTGGTCAGCAGCAACATACCGCCACCGACCTGAAAGCTGGCCAGCGAAATACCGAAAAACTCCAGAATCTGCAGCCCCGCCAGGGCGCTGATGGCGATCACCACAAAGGCGCTGAGCGAAGAGACCCGGATGGTGTTGCGCCGCTGCGCTGGCGAGAAATTTTGCGTGTAGTGGATGAAAAACGGCACGATGGCCAGCGGGTTGACGATGGCCAGCAGGGTCACCAGCGGTTTAAGGTCCATGGAGCTTCCAAATCGGGCCAGGGGCCCTGGGCTGGGCATGGTACCTCAGCGCCCCCCGCTGACGTCGAGCAGGGCGCCGGTGCTGTAGCTCGACTGTGGGCCTATCAGCCACATGATCGCCTGGGCGACTTCCTCGGCCGTGCCGGGGCGCTGCATGGGTACTTGCGCGCCAAGCAACTGCGCTCTATTGGGCTCGCCGCCTGAGGCATGGATCTCGGTATCAATGATGCCGGGGCGCACCCCGTTGACCCGGATGCCCTCGGCCGCAAGCTCTTTGGCCAAGCCGATGGTGAAGGTATCAATGGCCCCCTTGCTGGCCGCATAGTCCACATACTGGCCTGGGCTGCCCAGGCGCGCCGCTGCGCTGGAGACGTTGACGATGGTGCCACCGCGCCCGCCATGGCGGGTGCTCATGCGCAGCACGGCCTCGCGAGCGCAGATAAAACTGCCCACCACATTGGTCTCAAACATGCGTTTGAGGCGCGCAACGCCCATGGCGTCGACCCGGCAGCTGACATCCACAATGCCGGCGTTGTTGACCAAGGCGTCCAGCCGCCCCCAGGCGGTGTCGATCGCGGCAAACAGGGCCAGCACGTCTTCTTCTTGGGTGACATCGGCTTGCAGCGTAAGCGCCTGGCCGCCCTGGGCCTTAATCTCATCGACCACGGCCTGGGCGGCTGCAGCGTTGCGGTGAAAGTTGACCGCCACGGCGTAGCCCGCGCGCGCCGCTGCCAGCGCCGTGGCTGCGCCAATGCCGCGTGAGCCGCCGGTGATCAATACGACAGGCGCGTTCATTCTTGCGCCAGACTGATGTAGTGCTTGCGCCGGAAGTAGGCCATGAGCACCAGCGCGGTGAGCACCATGGCACCCATGGCCCACCAAATCCCGTGTTCCAAGTGCAGCAAGGGCATGAACTCGAAGTTCATGCCAAAAATGCCGGCGATGAGATTGAGCGGCAGAAACACCGCCGTTAAGGCGGTTAGCGTGCGCATGATGTCGTTGGTGCGGTGGCTTTGGGCGCTGAAGTGCATTTGGATGGCGATCTCAGCGCTTTGCTCCAGCCTTCGCACATGGCGCACAACGCGTTCAATGTGCTCCAGCACATCGCGGCTGCGCACTTGCAGCAGTTCGTGTTCGCGTTGCTGGTCCGCAGTGGGCGGTTCGGGCCAGGTTTTAAGTGCCTCGATCCAGTCTTGGATGCTGGAGCGTTGCTCCTCGCACACTTCGTCGAGCTGGTGCAAGGCCAGGCGCGCATCCAACAGCGAAGACCAGTTGTTAAAGCGCGAGTGCGGGTTGAGCAGCTGCGTCTGCCAGTGGTCCAACTGGTGCGTCAGTTCGCGGCGCAGCGCAAGGTAGCTGTCGACCATGTGGTTGACCACGCGCAGCATCAAGTCGGCGGGGCCGGTGGGCAGGTGGGCCCCGGCGGCGTGCGATTTGGCGCCGGGGCTTTGGATGAGTTTGGCTGCGTACCCGTCGCGTACGGCGCAGTCGGTGGGGTGAACGCTCAGCAGCACCCGGCCCATCACGGCGAATCCGACCGGGCTGGTATCGATACGCCGCAAAATCGGCGGTCCGCTGCGTTTGCCCATGTGGGCGGTCGCAGGCTCGGCGGATTCAGAGTCGCTGCCCAGATGCCCGGCCGCAAGGCGCCGGAACACCAGAATGTCGTATTCGGAGGTGTAGTCGTAGTGCGAGGGCAATTGCGCGTTGAGCAGGTCGGTGACGTGCAGATCGAGCAACTTCAGGCCGCACAGGTCTTGCAAGGTGGCTTGCAGAGGCGCCAGGCAGGTCTCGAACTCGCTGCGCTCGCAGGCGATCCAGACAAAGCCCTGCGCGCCCAGACCGCGCGTTCTCAAACTTTGGAGTGAGTCGCTTTCTTGCACACCGTCGCTGTGGATATCAAAGATTCGCATCGACGGGTTCCTTGGCGCGGCGCTTCACGGCGCCGGGGGTTGGGTCAGGCCTGGAGCGCGCGCGCTGCGTCCAGGGCGAAATAGGTCAGCACACCGTCGGCGCCCGCGCGCTTGAAGGCTAGCAAGCTCTCCAGCATCACCGCATCGTGGTCCAGCCAGCCGTTTTGCGCGGCGGCCTTGAGCATGGCGTATTCCCCCGAGACCTGGTAGGCGAAGGTCGGAACCTTGAACTCGTCCTTTACCCGGCGCACCACGTCCAGGTAAGGCATGCCAGGCTTGACCATCACCATGTCTGCGCCTTCGGCAATGTCCATGGCTACTTCACGCAGCGCTTCGTCGGTGTTGGCGGGGTCCATTTGGTAGACCTTTTTGTTGCCCTTGCCCAGGTTGCCGGCCGACCCCACCGCGTCGCGAAATGGCCCGTAAAAGGCGCTGGCGTACTTGGCGCTGTAGGCCATGATGCGGGTGTGTATCAGCTGTTCGGACTCCAAGGCCTGGCGGATGGCGCCAATGCGCCCGTCCATCATGTCGCTGGGCGCCACGATGTCCACGCCCGCCTGTGCTTGGTTCAAGGCCTGCTTGACCAACTGGGCCAGCGTCACATCGGTGAGGATGTACCCCGTCTCGTCGAGCC
>CAMDKE010000188.1 GCA_945901215.1 Comamonas sp. lk | reverse complement strand
GCCGCCTCCATCAAGGGGAAGAAAATTGGCGTGCTGAAGGGTTCGACCCAAGAGAACTACGCGCTGGGCGAACTCAAAACAGCTGGCGTGGTCGTCAACTCTTATGAAGCGCAAGACCAGGTTTACCTGGACATCAAATCGGGCCGTCTGGACGGTACCGTGGCCGACTACATGGAAGTCACCGGTGGATTCCTGAGTAAACCCGAAGGCGCCAAGTATGAGCTGGTCGGACCCGACCTGAAAGAACCCAAGTACTTCGGCTACGGCGCAGGCATCGCCTTGCGTAAGGGTGAAGACGCGTTGAAAGCAGAACTCAACGCTGCCATCAAGGCCATCCGCAGCGCCCCTACCTACAAGACCATTAACGACAAGTACTTCGCCAAGTTCAACATCGACGTGTACGGCGAATAAAGCCCATCCGGCCTGCTTTTAAGGCAATGAAAATCGGCGTACAGCTCTGGCTGGACGCCGATTTTTTTATCCCCAAGCCATGAACGCCTATTACTTCAGCATCTTGCAAGGCTCGCTACTTACCGTAGCCGTGGCCCTGTGCTCGCTGGCAGTGGCCATCGTCTTGGGTTTGCTGGGTGCGGCAGCGCGTCTGTCAGGCCGTCCGGTGGCGGTGGCCTTGGGCACCGCGTACACCACTGTTATCCGGGGCATTCCCGATTTGGTGGTGATGCTGCTGGTGTTTTACGGCGGCACCATGGGCCTGAACCACCTGATGGAAGCCCTGGGCAGCAAGCGTACCGTGGACATCAACCCATTTGTGGCAGGGGTGTTGACCCTGGGATTTATTTATGGCGCCTACATGACCGAGACCTTTCGGGGCGCGATTTTGGCCGTCCCCAAGGGCCAGGCAGAAGCCGCTTGGGCCTTTGGCATGGGCCGCGCCCATGCGTTTGTGCGCATCACACTGCCGCAGATGGTGCGTTACGCCCTGCCCGGCTTTACCAACAACTGGCTGGTGCTGATCAAGGCCACCGCGCTGGTCAGCCTGATTGGCTTGAAAGAGATGACCTATCTCTCTAAGCAGGCCAGCGCGGCCACGCGTTCACCCTTTGAGTTTTTCCTGTTCACTGCGGCCTTGTTTCTCGTGTTTACCAGCGCGTCACTCTACGTGCTACGCAAGGTCAACGCGCGCTACAGCCTGGGTACGCGCCGGGGGCAGCTCTGATGAAGTGGGACGTCATCTTCCAGGCCAAAAACCTGGCCTTGTATGGCGAGGGCATTCTCACCACGCTGACGCTCTTGTTTTCCAGCCTGGGCGTGGGCGCGGTGCTGGCGCTCATTTTTGCGCTGGCGCTGACCAGCCGCTCGGCGCCGCTGCGTGCGGTGGTGGGCGCTTATACCTACGTGGTGCGCGGCACGCCGCTGCTTATTCAGGTGTATTTGATTTACTACGGCCTGGGCCAGCTGGAGTGGATTCAGGCGCGCTGGGACGATGTGTGGCCCTGGACGCACTTCAAAGAACCGTTTTTTTGCGCCCTGCTGGCCTTTAGCCTGAACACCGCCGCTTACAGCGCCGAGATGCTGGCAGGCGCCATTCGCGAAACCAGTGCAGGCGAACTGGAAGCCGCCCAGGCCTACGGCATGGGGCGCTGGCAAACTCTGTGGCGCATCGTGCTGCCCAGCGCCATGCGCCGCAGCCTGCCCGCGTACAGCAACGAGGTGGTGATGATGCTGCAAAGCACCAGCCTGGCCAGCGCCGTGCCCAGCATGATGGACGTGACCGCAGCCGCCAGCCGGGTGTATTCGGACTACTACCTGCCGTTTGAGGCCTACTTGTTTGCCGCAGGCATTTACCTGCTGGCTACCTTTGCGCTGGTGGGGTTTTTCAAGCTGGCCGAGCGGCACTTTTTGGCCTACCTGGCACCGCGCAAAAACTAAAGGCCACCCATGCAACGCATTGACCACCCGCTTCTCTCGCCCAGCCTGGGCAGCCACAAGACGCTGACGAGCTTTCACTTTGGCACGCCGGGCAGCGGCAGCAAAGTCTCCAAGGTCTACATTCAGGCCAGCCTGCACGCAGAAGAGCTACCCGGCATGCTGACCGCCCACCATTTGCGCCCGCTGCTGGAAGCCGCCGAAGCCGCTGGCCTGCTGCGCGGTGAAGTGGTGCTGGTGCCGGTGGCCAACCCCATTGGCCTGGCCCAGCGCCTGGACCACAAGCCCATGGGGCGTTTTGAGTTGGACACCTCCGAGAACTTCAACCGAAATTACCCCGACCTTACAGCGGCCATTTCGGCGCAAGTGCTGCCTGCTTTGGGGCCCGACGCTGATGCCAATGTGCGCACCGTGCGCTCGGCCATCGGCCAGTACATCAAGGAGTGGGAAGCAACCACCGAGCTGCAAAGCCTGCGCCGCACCTTGATGCAACTGGCCCATGACGCCGACTACTTTTTGGACCTGCATTGCGACTGCGAAGGCGTGCTGCACTTTTACTGCGAAGAGCCGTGCTGGCCCCAGCTGGAAGCCTTGTCCTGCTTTTTGGGCAGCGAGGCCACGCTGATTGCCAAAAACTCGGGCGGCGGGCCGATCGATGAATGTTTGTCCGGCGTGTGGTGGCAGCTCGCCGCCCAGTTGCGTGCGCAGGGCAACAGCGCCCCGCTGCCCCAGGGCTGCTGCAGCACCACCATAGAGCAGCGCGGCGAGCTGGACGTGAGCCACGCCTGGGCGCGCACCGACGCCCAGGCTATTGGGCATTACTTGCAGCACATTGGCGTGCTGCATACCGACGCCAAACCCACCGTGCCCACGCCGCGCTGCGCGCCCACGCCACTTGCTGGCTCTGAGACGCTGCGCGCCAGCGGCCCCGGCGTGCTGGTGTTTGCCGCCGAGCCCGGTCAACACATGCAGCCCGGCGATCTGGTGGCCGAGGTGATTGACCCGATTAACAACACCACGCAGCGCGTGGTGGCGGGTGTGGCCGGGGTTTTGTATGCGCGCATTCGCGACCGTTATGTGACGGCAGGGTGCGAGATCGGCAAAATTGCCGGTGCCACGCCCTTTCGTACCGGCAAACTTCTGGGGGACTGATGGGCCACACGGACTCTGAAAACACCATGACCAACGCAGCCATCAAGCTCCAAGCCCTCAATATCCACAAGCGCTTTGGCAGCAACGAGGTGCTCAAAGGCGTGTCGCTGACCGCGCATGCGGGCGACGTGATCAGCATCATCGGCAGCTCCGGCTCGGGCAAAAGCACGTTTTTGCGCTGCATCAACCTGCTGGAAAAGCCGCACCAGGGAACGATTGCGGTGGCCGGTGAAGCGCTGGACCTGGTGGCGGGTAAAAACGGCGAATTGAACGCCCGCGATCCCAAACAACTGCAGCGCCTGCGTACCAAGCTCGCCATGGTGTTTCAGCACTTCAACCTCTGGGCGCACCAAACAGTGCTGCAAAACATCATCGAAGCCCCCATCCACGTGCTGGGCGTGCCGCGCGACGCGGCGGTGGCCACGGCGCGCAAGTATCTGGCGCGCGTGGACCTGGTGGGCATGGAAGACCGCTACCCCGCGCACCTGAGCGGCGGGCAGCAGCAGCGCGTGGCCATCGCCCGCGCCTTGGCCATGGAGCCCGAAGTGATGCTGTTTGACGAACCCACCAGCGCCCTGGACCCCGAGCTGGTGGGCGAAGTGCTGCGCGTCATGCGCACCCTGGCTGAAGAAGGCCGCACCATGGTGGTGGTCACCCACGAAATGGGCTTCGCCCGCGAAGTGGCCAACCACCTGATCTTTTTGCACAAGGGCCTGGTTGAAGAAGAAGGCAACCCCACCGAGGTGCTGGCCCACCCCAAGAGCGAGCGGCTGGGGCAGTTTTTGGCGGGGAGTTTGAAGTAAGGCGCTTTTGGGGGTGGTAGTACCCGTGCGTCGGTGCGTTTGACTATGTTGCAGCCATTGATAAGTCGATTAGGGCAGGCCTTAATCTTGTCGCACCCCAAGCTGCTGCTGGCTCGTCAACGCATAGACCATATCCCCAACAAACCGCTTGAACGAATCGTTCTCAACGAATTGCTTGTAAATCTGGGTGTCGTCTTTCAGCAAAATTTGCATCGCCATGCCTAGCGCCTGGTCATGCGCCATGCGAGCGGTGTGCGGCGTGTTCTGCTTAGCGTTTTGGTAGGCGGCGTTGGCCTGCACTCTGGGTGCCACTTCTTCCCTGATCTTTTTCACCACCCGGTCGGAATCGGTAAATAGCGTACCAAAGCTGTCGTTGAAGGCTTTCAGAATGCTGCTCAATCGGTCCAGCTCTGGCTGCGACTTGAAGCCACCGCCATCCACAGAACTCGGTTCGATAGTTGCGTCTGCATCGGCCAGCGCAATCTTGAGGGCCGTTTGCTTGTCCACACGGTAGCTGTCCATGTCAATGGTGTCGATGATGCCTTTGGCCAAGTCTTCCTCTTTCGGCGCGGGTAGCTTGGCTACCAGCAGGTTCAGCAGAATGGACAGCTTTTCCCAAGCGGCATTGACGCCGGGGGTGATAGATGCCAAAAAATCGTAAGTGCGGCAAAAAGCCTTGGCTTTGCCTTTGAAGTCCACCTGCTGGTCTTCGTCCAGCGTGTCGTTGTAGACCTTCACGCAGGCGTCCAGTATCGGATCCAGCTTGTCGCGCTCCGCGCCTGCCAGAAACAGCGCCACAAACAGATCAACTTGTTCGGCCGAATACACCTGCGCAGCATCCAAGTCTCTTTTTTGGTCGTTGAGCTTGTTCGGGTCCGTCTCTTCGCTGAGCAGCGTGGTGCGGTAGTAGTCCTGAAACGACAGCTTAATACCCTCGATGTCGTTTTGAAAATCCAGTACAAAACAGTCCCGCTTCTTGGGATGTGAGCGGTTTAGGCGTGACAGCGTTTGAACCGCCTTGATGCCCGACAACGCCTTGTCCACATACATGGTGTGCAGGAGCGGCTCGTCGTAGCCGGTCTGAAACTTATCCGCACAAATCAAAAACCGGTAGGGGTCATCCTGAATCTTGTCGGCAATGTCGCGGCTGGCAAAGCCATTGAGGGACGACTCGCTAACCTTGACACCTTCAAATTCATGTTCGCCTGAAAACGCCACTATGGTCTGGTAGGGGCTCTTGCGCTCGGCCAGGTAGGCCTGAAACGCCTTGAAATATTGAATCGCCCGCTCGATACCGCTGCACACCACCATAGCGCGCGCCTGCCCGCCAATCTTGCCCGCAGCCAGTACGTTTTCATGAAAATGGTCCACCATGATTTCGGCCTTGAGCCGGATGGCATGGTCGTGGCTTTCCACATAGCGGCGCAACTTCTTCTTGGCCTTCTTCTTGTCAAACAGCGGGTCGTCTTCTATCTTTTTGACCAGTCCGAAGTAGCTTGGCACCGGCGTGTAATTCTTGAGCACGTCCAGAATAAAGTGTTCTTCTACCGCCTGCTTCATGGTGTAGCTGTGAAACGGCTTGTGCCTGACCTTGCCTTCAGCGTCCGGCGGCAACGCATCACCAAACATCTCCAATGTCTTGTTTTTGGGCGTGGCGGTAAAGGCAAAGTAGCTGGCGTTGGTCATCAATTTGCGGGCGGCCATGCGCTGCTCGATGGCGTTGTTCACCACGTCTTCGGCGTCTGCCTCGTCACCGTCGTCTTCTGCACCGTCCGCCGTCGCGCCCAGCGTGGCGCTCATGGAAGCCGCTGTCTTGCCGCTCTGGCTGGAATGCGCCTCGTCGATGATGATGGCGAACTTGCGGCTGCGGTGCTCATCACCAATCAC
>CAMDKE010000187.1 GCA_945901215.1 Comamonas sp. lk | reverse complement strand
GCAAGGTCTAGGCAATGACCACCCCGGACTGCGGTTTCGAAACTTTTAAAGGACTTTCGCATGCGCTCAAACCCCGCTCCTATTTCCTATCGCTTCGCGCTGCTGGCCGGCGCGATGGGCCTCGCTTGCCTGGTCAACACCGGACCAGCGCTGGCGCAACTGACGTTTTTCTCCAGCCCTGTCGTCGGCCGCATGGGCAGCATCGAAATCACGGCACGCCAGATCAATGAGCTGGCGGCGGCGCAAAATGTCGAAACACGCAAGGCGCTGCTGGCCCAGCCGGAGGCGGTGAAAAACCTGATCCTCTCCGAGTTATTGCGCCGTACGATGTTGGCCGAAGCGCGCAATGCCGAATGGGAAAAACGCCCCGACGTCGCGGTGGCAATGGAGCGGGCAAAAGAACAGGCGGTCATAGACAACTACGTGTTTGCGCGCGCCGAACCGGACGCCGCTTACCCGAGCGTTGCAGAGATACAAACCGCCTACGACCAAAATCTGGCGCAATTTCAAGTGCCCGCACAGATACGCCTCGCCCAGATTTTGATACGCGTGCCTGAGAAACCCAGCGCCGAGGACAGCAAGCGCGCCAGCACCCTTGCGCAGGAGATCAGCCAGAAACTGCAACGCGGCGAAGACTTTGCCGCGCTCGCCGGGCAGTACTCACAAGACCAGGCGAGCAAAGACCGTGGCGGCGAGCTCGACTGGTTGGAAGAGGCGCGGCTCACCGGACAAATACGGACCACGGTGAACGCTCTGAAGGGGCGCACTGCGAGCCCCCCGGTCAACACCCCCTTTGGCTGGCAGATTATTCGGGTGCTAGAGCGCAAAGCGGCCACCACCCGCCCCCTCACCGAGGTGCGCGAGGCCATCATCAAAGGCCTGCGCGATGCCCGCACCAACCAAAACCGTCAGGCCATGATGGAGGCCGTGGGCAAAAAGACGCCCGCCAGCGTGGAAGAAAAAAACCTCAAAGACATCGTGATCAAATAGGTGCCGGTGACGCCCCACGGCGCTTTGTAAGGCTTCACTGAACAAGGGGGCAAGCCCCCTTGCCTATACCCCACTTTCGCGGGGGGCTTATCAAGGTGCTATCGCAAGCCGCCCTCATTTGCAGGGCTTGATCAGCGCCTCCCTAACTGTGTCTACCGGCCAAGCCGGCGCCCCCCCCTAGGGCGCGCAGATCAACGCGTTGGCCGCGAGCGTATTGAGTATCGCCTCGAGCGCCTGGCCCACCACCGGCGCGTCCGGCGCCGGCACAAAGGCTTTGCCCTCCTCTTGCAAGAGCAGCGTGCCGGCGACGATCAGTTTATAAAACGCCGCGTGCAAACCGGCACGATCCAGGCTGCCATCGAGTAAGAGCACAGTCTGCCGGCACGGCTCATCCACGCTCACCCGCATGTGATGCAGATTGGTCAGTTCGCCTGACTGGCGTGCCTGCCAGCGCGCATAGGCTGGCGCGGACAAGGCCGTCGTGGCATCGCGTACCACGCTAGCCGGCGCAACGCGGTTAGAGGCGGCGTACAACTGCACCAAGGCGCCTGCGCCATAGGCAATGAGCATATCAGCGCCCAAGGTGAACGCATCCTGCTCAAGCGCGATGGTGACGCGATGCGTTACGGGCAAGCGCTCGCGCGCCGCCTTGAGCAATTCCCCAAAGGCCAGACTGGCCGGGGCGGCCTCCGCCAACAGCATCAAGGCGGCCTTGGTCACCGGGTTAGCGGTTGTCAACTGCTGACCGGTCAGCGTCTCAAAGCGCACAGGCGTCGTGGAGACGAGGGCGGGCGTTGCCTCGGCGAGCGCGGGAATCGCAGCCACGGCGCTAAGGGGCAGCGTCGAACGTAGCGTGCTGGATACCCACAAAGACTTCAGGCGATCGGGCCCGATGTTGCGCTCAACGAAGCTACCGCGGCGCACCAGCAAGCTCATGCGAAAGCTGCGGTTGCGCATGAAGTCAAAATACTGCTCCAGGCGCACGATGTCCGTGATCTCGGCGCTCAGTTGCGACTTGGCGCCCGCGGCAAGGTCGCTGCCCAACATCGTGAAGAACTCCGCCTCGCCCAGATAATCGAGATCGGCGCCCTGGGCGCGCGCAATGAAATCCCGGAAATACAAGGGCTCGTTATGTTTTTCGAGGTGATCGTGCGCAAGATAGCTCGCGTTCAGTCCCGACAGCATTTTTAACTCGCTGCGCAGATACTGGCCGTAGGGATTGTTCTCTTCGGGCACGTGCGTGGCCATGAAGTCGAGCAAGGCCTTGGCCTGCGCCACATCGGGCGGACCATCGCCAAACGAGGCGGCGTGAAACAACATCAGGTCGCGCACCATGCCGCGCATATGCCATCCGGGCAGCGTGTTGTAGCTGACGCAAGCAACACCGGCTTCGGTCAGGCAGTCGCGGCACAGCGTGAGCATGGCCGCCTGCGCGTCAGCGGGCAGCCAGGAGTAAATACCGTGGGCGATGACGTAATCAAACTCACCCAGGCTGGTCGCGTCGACGCTGCGCATGTCCTCACAAACAAAGCGAATGTTCGTGAGCCCCAGCGCCTGCGCGGCGTGCTTGGCCGCATCAATTTGCACCTGGGAATAATCCAGACCCACAACCTGCGCTTGCGGAAAGGCCGCCGCTATCGGCAACAGGTTGCCGCCGCCGGCACAACCGATCTCTAGCACCCGGCAGCCAGCGAGCGGCGCGGGGCTGCGCCCGAACAAGCTCGCCAGCACGGCCAGACGGTTGGGATGCGTCTCCGGGTAGGCAAAGCTCTGGTAAGGGGTGAGGTCGTAGGGGTTGGCTGAGGTGGTCATGACAGAATCCTGTGGTTAAGAGCCAGAGATGCAGATGTCGATGTAGATTTCGATGGGGATAGGGCGATCTAAGCTGTTGTGTTGCGCCTCACCGCAGCGGGGTGGCCTGCGCACAAGCGGGGGTGTCCATATTAACAACGCTCTCGCGCAATAAGGCGGGCCACTGGTCGACCCAGCCCTCCTGGTGCTTCAGGCCGGGCAGCACGCGCAAGCGCGCACAAGGCGTGGGCCCTGCGGCGGCGAGGTAGGCGCGTGCAATACCTGCGGGCACCACCTTGTCCTCGCCCCCGACAAAATGCCATTGCGCCACGGCGCGCAGGCGCGGCGCCACGTCGGCAGGCTCTAGCGACGCGCTCATGGGCGACACGCCGTGATGGCTGGTAAAGGCCTGGTGGTGCAGATTACCCGCCACGGTACGAATCGAGATGACATCGCTGCGGCCGGCGGCGATCAGCAGGGCAAGACCGCCGCCGCCCGAATACCCCACCAGATGAATGCGCTTTGCGCCGGCCGCAAGCTTGGCCGCCGTCACCGCCACATCCACCGCGCGCACCACCTCGGGAGCGAGACGACCCACCGTCCAGTAAAACTCGCGACAGGCCGGATTGTCTTGCCGCGGCGTGTACTGGCAGGGGCGGGCAATCCACACCACGTTGGCTGCCGGGTCACGCGCCGCGAGGGCAAGCGCCAGCGGGTTGTCGGGGGTGGGGTCCCGCGAGGGCTCGGTGCGGCTCGCCCAGGCAAAGCCATCGCCCTCCAGATACACGTTCAGGTCTTCGCCCGGCCTATCAAAGCGCTCGCGCGTGGTGAGCACAAAGGGCGTGGCCGCGCGCAGGCGCAATTGCAGGCGCGCGGGCTCTGCAATAGCCTGCGCAAGCTCGGCATCCGAGCGCAGCAAGCCGGGCACGCAGCCGCCCAGCATGAAGCCAGCGCACATCCACAGTAAGAACCTCACAGGCATTGCCTTGCCACCTTTTTTGTAATTACTGTGCGGTGCCTGACACTACGCAAGAACGCAGCTACGCGGATCACCCGGATACGGCGCCGGGGCGCGCCACTACAGAACACCCTCGCACATCCCCAAGCCCCAGCATGCAGAGTAAGCCTGCTTGGGAACCTGAGCTTGTTGTCTCGTTGTCTTGCTGTCTTGCTGTTTCGTCATCTTAGCGATAAACAAAAAAAACCGCCTCGCGGCGGTTTCTTTTTTGCGCGTGGCCCGTTTTTAAAACGGGCCACCCCACAAGCTTTCCAACTACGCTGTCTTAGAACGCCCAGCGACCTTGCAGTTGCACGGTGTGACCCGAGAACCCACTACGACCTTCGTAGTCATAGGCCATGGCCAGTTGCCCGGTCTTGCCTTGCAGGAAGGTCACGCTGGTTCCCAGGTTATACGAGTCAGCCTTGATCTTCTGGCCTGTCGTCACGAAGGACGACCCGCCACCGGTAAAGGTCGAGGTCAGATCCACCGCGCTATCCTTGAAGTCACGGCTGTACATGGCATGCATCTCAGGCTTGAACACCAGGCCCGAAGCGGTGGAAGATTCGCCACTCACGCGAAAGCCCATGCCACCCTTGACGCGCGTCGAGCTTACCGAATTAACCGCCAGGCTCAGCGCACTAGCACCAGTTTCGGTGTAAGCGCCCTGATTAAAGCTGCTCCAGTCAAGAGAGGCGAGCGGTGTGAACACCGTTTTGCCGCTCATGGCGATGCGATAACCGCCGCCCACACGCGCAGTCCACTGGTCCGCGCTGGCACTACCGGTGGCAATGCGGCTCAGCGCGGCCAGCCGGGTGGTGTCGGTGTCATGGCGGGCGTAGCCCACCTGACCCTCGACATAACCCTTGCCCAGATCACGCGAACCGTAGACCGCAAGACCCAGGGTTTTGACCTTGGACTTATTGCCCAAGCCTGTGTCCTGCTGATCCACCGCCGTCGAGGCGTAAGTCAGCGCAGCACCAACGCGGTTGTCTTTGTCAGCCAGGGATGTATCACCCCCGATGGCAAAGCCCTGGGTGCTGGACTTGTAGCCGCTAAAGCCGTCATAGGCACCTTGCTTGTTGTCGGTATTCAGACCGCGCATCCAGAACGCGCGTCCGGCTACATCACCGGCCGACACGCCGCTGCTGCCACCGGCCAACACGGCCGTATCACCGCGTGCCGAAGCCATACGCGTGCTCACCACATTCATGCCTGAGCTGGTGGCCCCCATGGCCGCCGTCGTCGTTGCCACGCTCGTCTGCGGCGCCAACTTGGGCAGGTCCGATGCCAGCTGGGTCGCAGTCATGGCGTTAAAGGTGTTGACCACCGTCGCCATGTCCGAACCCACTGTGGGTGCCGTCGCCGACGAGGCTATGGCGTTCAAGGCCGCGCTCGCCCCCGCTGCCGGCGCCGAGGACGACATGCCCGCCGCACCGGTAAAGCCGGTTGAGAGGCGGGTGGCGACCAGATAAAGGTCATCACCCGTGCCACCGAAAGTGGTGCCATTTGAGCTAGCCTTACCAGCAAAACTCAGCACCGCGCTATTGGTAGTGACGTTACCCGTGGTCAAATCGGCAACTAAGTTACCAGCCCCACCCCCATTAACCACTTGAATTGTGGCGCCGTTCGCTACGGCAATCGAGGTCGGCACCGTAACGTACATCTTGGTCCCCGCCACAATCGTGGCTGCAGCAGCACCCGCGTTTAGATTCAGGGTACCTGCTGTCGTACCAGTGATCAGTGTGGTCCGGATGGTGCCGCTAGCGCCCGTGGTAAAGGTTGTAGAACCCGTTGACGCCGTCGTGCCTAGATCCAAGATGCCAGCAGCACCCAGCGTAACCGCACCCGTTATGGCGTGTGTCGCATGGCCCAGGGTCAGGGTACCGCCCGTCACCGTAACCGCAGCCGCTGTGGTCGCACCATTCAAGGTCGCCGCGCCAGTGACGTTCAGGGCATCCGCAGCCATCGTGCCGGCGAACGTGACACCCGTAGCGTTGCTGACGTTGATGGTGTTGACGCCGGTA
>CAMDKE010000186.1 GCA_945901215.1 Comamonas sp. lk | reverse complement strand
CGCTGGCCGACTTTGCGCCCTACGGCGCCAACCCGACCGGCACCTTTTTCAACCGGGTGCAAACCTATGAGGCGGGCGAGTTTCCGGGCACCGACACCATCCACTTCCCCAAAAGCTGCCTGCACTGCGAAGACCCGCCCTGCGTGCCGGTCTGCCCCACCGGTGCGAGCTACAAGCGCGCGGAAGACGGCATCGTGCTGGTGGACTACGACAAATGCATTGGCTGCAAATACTGCGCTTGGGCCTGCCCTTACGGCGCGCGCGAAATCGACGAAGAACGCCAAGTCATGACCAAGTGCACGCTCTGCGTGGACCGCATTTACGACGAAGAGCTGCCCGTAGAAGACCGCAAGCCCGCCTGCGTGAAAGCCTGCCCGACCAACGCCCGCCTGTTTGGCGACGTGAAAGACCCCAACTCCGAGGTCAGCATTGCCATCCGCGAACGCGGCGGTTATTCGCTGATGCCCGAGTGGGAAACCAGCCCCGCCAACCAGTATTTGCCGCGCCAGATCACCCCCATGGCGCATGCGGCAGCGGTGATTGCTCCGAAGGCCACGCCGCCCACGTTCCGCTCCAGCGCCCAGGATTAACCCGCCATGCATCCCGCTTTTTCGATCCTGTTTTTCACCACCTTGGCCGGTGCCGCACAAGGCCTGGTGGTGGCGCTGGCGCTGGCGCTACTTGCCGGTGTGGCCATGGACGCTGCCTTTGTGCTGCAAGCCTTGGCCTTGGGCGAACTGCTACTCATCGCGGGGCTGGGTGCCTCGTTTTTGCACTTGGGCCACAAGATGCGAGCCTGGCGCGCGGTGCTGATGTGGCGCACCTCGTGGATGTCGCGCGAGGTCATCGTGTTGCCGGCCTTTATTGGCCTGGTGGGCGCCTGGTGGCTGAGCTTGTGGCTGGGTGTCACTGGCATTTGGGCGCAGGCATTGCCAATCCTGGTGGTGCTGGGCGCCTTGCTGTTGTGGTACTGCACCGCCATGATTTACGCCTGCCTGCGGTTCATCCAGGAATGGGCGCACTGGCTCACCGTGGCCAATTTCACGCTGATTGGCCTGTCATCGGGCAGCATGCTGGCCTGCGCGCTGGCCGCTCTGGCGAACCAAAACGCGCTGTTGCAGGTGCTGGCACCGTGGGCCACCGAGGTCACCCTGCTGGCGGGCTTGAGCCGCTGGGCCAGCCTGCGCCGCAATGCAGACTTGCGCGCCATATCCACCTTGCAATCGGCCACGGGCATCAAGTCGCGCAAGCTGGTGCAAAAGTCCATGGGCATGTCCGCCGGGGCCTTTAACACCCGCGAGTTTTTCCATGGCGCTAGCCAGGCCCTTGTGCGTAACTTGCGCTGGGCGTTTTCTTTGGGCCTGTTTGTACTGCCGCTGGTGCTGGCGTGGTGGGCGTTTTCCAACGCTGCGCTGTGGCCATGGGTGCTGGCGTCGGTGCTGCAAGCGCCGTCGCTGATCGCCGAGCGCTGGGTATTTTTTGCCCAGGCCAAGCATCCGCAGAATTTGTATTACCAGACGGTGGGCTGAGGTGGTTTCCCAAACCGATGGGTGTCCCAAAAAAGGGCTTATTGGTCGCGTGGGTACGCAGCAATTTGCCCTCATTCACTGAAACGCCACCTCCGCAAAGCTTCTTAACTTGCGGCTATGCAACTGGTCCAGCCCACGCTGGCGCAGCAGCTCTACGGCGCGCATGCCGATGCGCAGGTGCTGGTCCACGCGTTCGCGGTAAAAGTGGTTGGCCATGCCGGGGAGTTTGATCTCGCCGTGCAGTGGCTTGTTGCTAACGCACAAAAGCGTGCCGTAGGGCACCCGAAAACGAAAGCCGTTGGCGGCGATGGTGGCGCTCTCCATGTCCAGCGCCACGGCGCGGCTTTGGCTAAAGCGGCGCTGGGGCTGGTTGTTGGGCAGCAGCTCCCAGTTGCGGTTGTCGGTGCTGGCCACGGTGCCGGTGCGCAAAATGCTTTTTAGCGCCGCGCCTTGCAAGCATGGCACCACCGCCACCGTGCGCTGCTCACCCGATTGATCTGAGGGCAACGAGCGTGTGGCGTAGGTCTTTTGAAACGCGATGGGAGGCGCAAAGAAAAAGGCCCGCGCATGGGTGAGCGGGCCTTGTGTGAAACGCGATCAGCGCCAGTGGCTGGTCTGGTCTGGTCCTTGCGCCTTACAAACCGATCTTGCCGCCATCATTCTTGGTGATCATCAGCGTGGCAGAGCGCGGGCGTCCGGTAGGCCCGTACGCCGCTGCCAAACCACCACCGTTTCCAGGCCACTGGCTTTCAAAGGTGAAACTTGCACTTGTACCGAGCTTTGCGGTGCTTTCACCTGGGTGCTGAATGTTCACAAACAAGGTCTTGCCGTCTGCAGTCTCTGTCAAGCCAGTCACTTCGGCCCCCTTGGGCGCCACCAAGAAGCGGCGCAGACGCGACTCGCCCAGAATGCCGCCTACAAAAGTCTTTTGCGTGCCTGTTGTCGTGGCGGGGACATTGTTCGTGGTGACTGTCAGCTCATTGGCAACGACGAATTCACCACCATCACCCACTGAGCCTGGTACTGCTGCCAACAACATACAGTTGGTTTCGTCGGTGAAGGCGCCGTCGTCGGTCTGAATCCAGCAAATGCCGGTGCTGTAGCTGAACCACAGGCCGTCGGGTGATGAAAAGCTGTTTTTGCTGGTCAGTTTAGAGATATTGACGTTGGCAACTGAGTCCTCTTCGGCGCCGAACAAGAAGATGTCCCACGTAAAGCTGGTGGCGGTGGAAAGGTTGCCCGCTTCTTTGAAACGGATGATGTGGCCGTTGGGGTTTCCGCTGGATTTTTTGCCGTCTGGATCGTTGTAAGCGCGCGGGTTGGCTGCATCGACTTTGGCAGGCGTTCTGTTGGTGTTGTTGTTGTTGGTCAATGCAAAGTAAATCTCACCATTGGCTGGGTTGATTGCGCCCCACTCCGGGCGGTCCATTGGTGTAGCACCCGCCGCGTCGGCCGCTATGCGCGTATAGACCAAAACCTCCGCTTGGTTGGCAAACGCGAATTTCGAGTAGCCACTGATGCTGGAGTTGCTGACGTTGAGTTCCAACCACTGGCCTGATCCATCGCTGCTGAACTTTGCGACGTATAGCTTGCCTTCGTTGAGGTACTTGTCGCCAGCTGCCATGCCGCCTCCCACGTCATCGGCTTCCCAGGTTGCGGTGGTGACGAATTTGTAGATGTACTCGTTGCGGCTGTCGCAGCCCATGTAGAACGACAGGGGCTTGCCGACGACGGGCTTGCTGCAGACGCACGCCTCATGGGCAAAGCGGCCCATCGCCATGCGTTTGGCGGGCACGGCGTTTTTGTCTGCGGGGTCAATCTCAACGTTGTAGCCAAACGTGTTTGGTTCGTTGCGGAAGTCAGTCGCCTCGGATGCACCGATAGCTACATTCCAGCGGCTGAAGCGTGAGTTTGTATCCGGCAGGTCGGTGGGTGTGTGCCAGCCCTGGCTGTTTGATGTGCCTGCTGCTGCGGTCATCGCTGTTCGGGCTACCGAGTAGCGCGTACGCGCGTCTAGGAGCTTGCCTGTTGGCAGTGCGCCACCGGTTGGAATGTTGAAATAAACGTTCCAGTTTTCTTCGCATGCAAGGTAAGTGCCCCATGGCGTTGCGCCGTGTCCACAGTTGTTCAGCGTGCCGCGCGCCGTAGCGCCGGTGGGGTCAAAGGCAGTAACCATCAAGCTCTTTAACTTAGCCAAATGAGCGGCCGGACCTGTGACATTGACCACGGTTTGCGGCGTGATGCGGCGGTTCAAGGCCGAAGTGGTACTGTAGCCGTTGGGCTTGCCGTTGGCATCCAAAGTCACCTCGACCACCGAGACACCGTGCAGGTTGATTTCCTTGAGTACTTGGTCGCCTGGGCGCTCCAACTTGTCCCAAGTGCTAAATTGGTCAAATTTTTTGCCGCTGACGCCGTCTGATGTCTGGCCGGTGCTGCTCAAGAAGTGTGCATCCGCCGAGCTTTCGTGGTTCATTGCTATAACTGCTTTGTTGGTCGCGGTGTATGTGGCTTTACCAGCAGCGTCAATGTAGAACAGTTGCATTCCGTCATGGTGATCGCCGACGCGGTATTCCCAGCTGTCGCCTGACTCTGTGCCGGCGTTGGTGTAGGCCGCTGCATTGGTAGTGTCGATTGTGTCGCCAGTGGCGTGAAGCACCGTGGCCGTGTAGCCGGCAGGTAAAACAATTTGATCAAGAATGCTCTTGTCTATAGCGCTAAAGCCAAGCGTGTTGGTCGTGGCCAATGTCGGTAGACCCGTAACGATATCTCCGGCGGGAGTGATGGGACCGCTGCTACCTCCACATCCAGGAAGCATTGGCAACGCAAACATTGACGCCAGACCCAAACCGCCGCGCAGCACAGAGCGGCGCGTGGGATTCTCTAAAGCGCGGGCGAGAACCACTTGGAAGTGTTCGTTGTTTGAATCGTTTGTGATCGGGTCGAGTTCATTTGACATGCTGGCTCCTGTTAAGCACGAGTTAAAAACCCGAATGTGCTCGGCCCGCATTAATGTTTCGTGACAACCACTTAGTGGATAGGGTCTAAGTTACTGAAACGCCACTTCCGCAAAGCTCCTTAACTTGCGACTGTGCAACTGGTCTTGCCCACGCTGGCGCAGCAGCTCTACCGCGCGCATGCCGATGCGCAGGTGCTGGTCCACGCGCTCGCGGTAAAAGTGGTTGGCCATGCCGGGCAGCTTGATCTCGCCGTGCAGCGGCTTGTCGCTCACGCACAAAAGCGTGCCGTAAGGCACCCGAAAGCGAAAGCCGTTGGCGGCGATGGTTGCGCTTTCCATGTCCAGCGCCACAGCGCGGCTTTGGCTAAAACGGCGCTGGGGCTGGTTGTTGGGCAGCAGCTCCCAGTTGCGGTTGTCGGTGCTGGCCACAGTACCGGTGCGCAAAATGCTTTTCAGCGCGCTGCCTTTGAGGCCGGTTACGTCGGCTACCGCTTGTTCCAGCGCCACCTGAATTTCGGCCAGCGCCGGAATCGGCACCCACAGCGGCAGCTCTTCGTCCAGCACATGGTCTTCGCGCACATAGCCGTGCGCCAGCACATAGTCGCCCAGCTGCTGGGTGTTGCGCAGGCCGGCGCAGTGGCCCAGCATCATCCAGGCGTGGGGCCGCAGTACGGCAATGTGGTCGGTGATGTTTTTGGCGTTGGCCGGGCCCACGCCAATATTGACCATGGTGATGCCGCTGCGGTCCGCACGCACCAAGTGGTAGCCTGGCATTTGCGGAAGCCGGGGTGGGCTGCTGCCGTGGCTGGCGGGCACGGCGTGCGGCGCGCTGGCGCGGTGGGTAACCAGGTTGCCCGGCTCCACAAATGCAATATAGGGGCTGGCCAGGTCCGCCATGGCGGCGCGGCCCAGGGCGATGAATTCGTCGATGTAGAACTGGTAGTTGGTAAACAGCACAAAGTTCTGAAAGTGCTCCGGCAGCGTGCCGGTGTAGTGGCGCAGGCGGTGCAGCGAATAGTCCACACGCGGCGCGGTAAACAGCGACAGAGGCTGGGGCTCGCCCGCGCGGGGCTCATGGGTGCCGTTGGCAATGCCGTCGTCCATGGCGGCCAGGTCGGGCAGGTCAAAGGCGTCTCGCATGCGGGCGCGGCGCGCGGCGTCCATACTGCCCTCAATGTGGTCGTTCTCGGCAAACGAAAAATGCACGGGAATGGGCTGCGTGCTGGTGCCGATTTCCAGCTCTACGCCGTGGTTGTGCAGCAGCAGCTGGAACTGCTTGCGGTAATAACTGGCAAACAGATCGGGCCTGGTGAGCGTGGTCTCAAA
>CAMDKE010000185.1 GCA_945901215.1 Comamonas sp. lk | reverse complement strand
AGATTGAGGTAACTTCGGTCGCCCCGTCGGCCGTATTTGTCGATGTACTCGCCGTGTCCCCCACCGGCTCTACCGACTCCGCCACCCTGACCCTGCGCGGCCAGGCGCGCAAGGGCCAGCGCATTGTGCTGGCGCAGCGGGGCTTTGTGTTTTTTGAGCAAACCCTTGCGCGCGACGGTCCTTTTGTGATCAAAGAGGTGGTGCCACTCAACGAAAGACTGCCGGTGGTTTTTGTGCTGATAGACCCCGATGGCACGCAAGAAAGCACCAAGTTCAGCATGCTGGCCGGTCAGCGCCATGCGCTGGGCGACAACGCCCAGACCGCGCCAACCGAGCCAGCGCAGGCCAAAACCGGCGCCAGCCCGACGGCAGACGATAACGACGCCCCCGAGTTTGACGCTAGTTTTTTGAGGGGCAGCGTATTTCGTAACCTCACCCCCGCGCAGCTACGCAGCGTAGGCAGGGCACGCCCTGGCAGCTACCTGGCCGAGGTGTTTCGCAACGAGCAGCCGATTGGCAAGTTCGACGTCAAGTTCAGCCGCCACCCCACCAAAGGTGAGGCGCTGGCCTGTGTGTCCCCCGCGCTGTACCAGCAGCTGGGCGTGGACCTGCGCTTCACCAGCGCGCAGGGCAAAGAATTGCTCAAGCCCACCAAAGACCCCGGCGACCCGACCGACTGTCTGTTTATGGAAGACTGGATGTCCGGCGCACGCTCCGACTTCAACCTGGGCGAGCTGCGCCTGGACATTGCGGTGCCCCAGGCCTATGTGACGCGCGAAAACCTGCGCGCCGTGCCGCCCGAGATGCTAGACCAGGGCACGACCGCCGCCTTTGTGAACTACAGCTTGAACAGCTACAACGCGCAAAGCGGTGACAGCCGCACCGAGAGCCAGTTTTTGAACCTGAGCACGGGCGTCAACCTGGGGCCGTGGCGCGCGCGGCAAAGCAGCTACTTGTCCAAAGACGCCAGCGGTGCCACCCAAACTGTGAACGGCGAACTGCTGCTCAAGCGCAGCCTGGTCGGCTGGCAGGCCCAGCTGGCGCTGGGCCAGACCAGCACCTGGAGCCCGGTGCTGGGCTCCACGCCGATTACCGGCGTGCGCCTTGGGTCTGAAGAAATGCTGCTGCCAGACGATGAACGCAGCTTTAACACCGTGGTGCGCGGCGTAGCGCGCGGCAATGCCACGGTGCGCATACGCCAAAACAATGTGGTGTTTTTTGAGCAAAACGTACCGGCTGGGCCGTTTGAGTTCACCCGGCTTTACCCGCCGTCTACCTTGGGTGACTTGCAGGTGACGGTGACCGAGGCCGACGGCTCGGAAACCCGCTCTGTGGTGCCCTACGCCTACAACGGCGGCAAGCTCAACCCCGGCTCCTACCGCTACAGCCTGGCCGTGGGCAACTACCGGGGCGGCAACAACACGGCTGAGACGCCGCTGCTGCACGGCTATGTGCGCTACGGCCTGAACGACACCTGGACACCCACCGCAGAGGCCATTGCCAGCGCCAATTACCAGGCCATGGGTTTGCAGGCCAGCTTGTACAACAAGTTCGGCACGTTTTCGGCCAGCACCCGGTTGGCACGCCAAAGTACGCCCCAAGAGCGAAGCGGAGCGGCCTACAGCGCCTACTACTATGCGCCCCCGCTGGGGCCGGTCAACCTGTACGGCGGCCTGAGCTACCAGACCGAAAAGTTCGTGTCGCCCAACACGGGCCTGGGCCAGCTCAGCAGCACAAGCGCAGGCGCTGCCGCCAGCTTTGAGAGCAGCAGCTACCTGGGCCTGAGCCTGAACATGGGCAGCTATGGCGGCCTGTACGCCAACGCCCGGCGCCAGACCAACTGGAACCAGAGCGCCGCACCCGAGCAATACAGCCTGGGCTACAACCTGTTTCGCAACAGCATGTTTTTTAGCGCCAACCTAGACCGCAGCAGCGGGGGCTTTGCGGGCGCCAGCGTGGACACGGTGCGCTTGTCCATTAGCGTGCCTCTAGATATAGGCAGCAACAAAGGCTGGCTGGCAGGAAGTGCCTCCCAACAGGGCAACTACGGCGTGGCGCAAAGCATCAACTACAACGGCAACAGCGAAGACAACAGCCTGAGCTACGGCCTGAGCCACAGCGGCCAAGACGGACAAAGCAGCTCCGGCGGCTCAGTGGGCTACCAGCACCCCTATGGCTTTGCTGGTTTGTCGCTTAGCACCGGCAACAACTTCAGCCAAACCGGCCTGGGCTTGAGCGGTAGCCTGGTCGCACACCGGGGTGGCCTGACGCTGGCACCCCCGGTAGGCGACACCTTTGCCATTGTGGAAGTACCCAACGGCGAAGGCGCGCGGGTCAACGGCAGCTACGCGCAGGTGGGCGCCAGCGGCTACGGCGTGGTGTCCTACCTGTCGCCCTATAGCTTTAACGATGTGGCGCTGAACCTGGAAAACGCCCCCATGGACCTGGAGGTGGACACCGCCAGCCAGCGCGTGGCGCCGCTTGACGGCTCTATCGTGCTGCTGCGCTTTAAGGCCAACCGGGGCCGGCCGCTGCTGCTGCAGCTCACCCTGGACAAGGGTGGCAGGCTGCCCTTGGGCGCCAGCGTGCTCGACGCGCAAGACCAGGAAGTGGGCCAGGTGGGCCAAGCCAGCAAAGCCGTGGTGCGGGTAAAGGGCGACGCTGGCCGGCTGACGGTGGTATGGGGCGACAAGCCCGAGCAGCGCTGCACGCTGGACTACCAACTAGGCGCCAAAAACGTGGCCAATGCCAGCGGTATGACGCCATTGGCGCTGACCTGCACGCAAGCGCCGCAGGACACCGCCGCAAACGCGAAGTCCTGATTGAAGCCCTGGCTTTTTGTGAGCGCTTAACCGAAGCACCCATTGGCAACTAGCAGGTTGCCGGTATTGCGCTGCGTGCTGCAGTTGAGTGAGCCACACGGGCATTTGACCTTGTAGGCCTTTATAGCGCTTTGGTTTGGTGGTTGAGAAAGACGCCTATCGGGACAATGCAACAGGAGGATGCCAGCAGAAATGGGTCTGCCAATGCGAGCAAGTCTTTGTCACCAGACACCAGGTACTGCGCCTTCCCAACCACCGCCAAGTGCATAAAGGGCGTATCCAGCGGGTCTCGGCATATTGGAACCTCAGGGGGAGGCTGCGGAATGCGGACCACTTCGGCGTAGGGCAAGTAGTCAGCCAGCAGTTCGTCCTGTTCTGGCTTTGAGAGGCGAAATTTTGGATATGCCAGCACGCGCATGAGCTCTTGCACGGTGCCGGTGCTAACCAAAGGACGG
This sequence comes from Comamonas sp. lk, assembly GCA_945901215.1. Lineage (GTDB taxonomy): Bacteria > Pseudomonadota > Gammaproteobacteria > Burkholderiales > Burkholderiaceae_C > Allorhodoferax. The sequence continues at coordinate 2,551 of CAMDKE010000185.1, read as the reverse complement.
AAGTCTCCGCCCTGCCATGCAGACCGAAGCCGCCCCGCCTGCCCGCTGCCAAATACCAATGCGGACAGAGCCACGTTGGTATCGAGCACCACGCGCGATGGGCCACTCATGATTTTTTGGCGTAATGGGGGGCGACAGGTTCCGCGACTAAAGCCGGAGCGACGCCAGTGGCCCTGGCCCAATCCACGGCATTGGCAATATCCGCCTCGGACAGATCAAGCTCGGCCAATTTAGCCCGCACCGCATCGCCGCGCTGGATGCGCACAGGCGTGAGAATGATTTGCCCAGCGCGTGTTTCCACGTCAAAGTACTCCGTGGCGTCCACCGCCTGCATCACGCTTTTTGGCAAAGTGAGTTGGTTTTTAGAGGTGATTTTTGCGAGCATGGCAGGTCTCCAAAAGTAAGGATTCCTTACTTTACACAAATTGGCTCATTCATGCTAGCGCCCTGCGCCATTCGTGTCGGGAGTAAATAGGTTGTCCGGTTATTAGCAAGTAATCTGTCCGGTTTGTGGAGGAACCATGCAACATGCCCCCATAAGCTGGGCCCGCTACGTGCAGGAGAACCGGAAGATGAGATTTCTAGAAGTTTATGAAGGTTGGAACGAAGGTCGCCTGACCCAGGCCGAGGTGGCGCAAATTTTGGGGCAGTGCGAACGCAGCTTTCGCCGCCACATTGAGCGCTTTGAGAGCGATGGTTTGCAGGGCTTGCTCGATAAACGCCTTAGCCAGGTCTCCAAGCGCCGTGCCGGCGTGGCCGAGGTTGACCAGGCGGTGCAGTTGTACAAGAGCGGCTTTGGAGGCTGGAATGTGGCCCACTTTCACAGCAAGTACAAGGCGCAATTTGCCAGCGCGCGCAGCTACAGCTGGCTCAAGAGCGTGCTGCAGGGGGCAGGAGTGACCAATGCCAGCGGTATGACGCCATTGGCGCTGACCTGCAAGCAAGCGCCGCAGGATACCGCCGCAAACGCGAAGTCCTGAGTGAAATCTCAAAATTTGTCACTGTTATATCGGAAAACCACTGAAGAAGTGGATCCTGCTTGTAATGGCCGCCGCGTCTTGCCTGGCCCACGCGGATGATTCGCCCTGGCGCGTCTACGTGGCGGGGGGTATCTCCACCGGGGGCGAGGCTCTGCTCAGCGGCACGATTGTGGGGCACGGCACCAACAAAACGGTGCCCTTTGACATCCGGCCCGGCACCGGTATTCCACTGCGCCTGGGCGCCCAATACCGGACATCAAACCCCTTCGCACTGCGTGCCTCGGTCGAGCGCACGGTGAGCGACCCCATGGGTTACATCCGCAGCGCCGCCAGCCCCAGGTAGCCGCAACGCTGCGACTGGTGAGCGAATCCTTCCAGCGCAACAACGTCACCCTCAATGGCGACCACTGCAAGGTGGGTTTGGCGCTGTACTTTTAGGGCGTTTGCCAGAACCGCTACACTTTAAAAAAAGGAGATATTTACGTGAAGAATTTAGTTTTGCTCGGTGCCCTTCTAATTTGCCACGCAGGAGCCCATGCGGATAACTCGCCCTGGCGCGGTTATTTGGCGCTGGGCACGAGTTCGGGCGGCGATGTGCTGGCCAAAACACAAGTCACCGACCGCCAGACCGGCGAAACCCAGCGCATCGATCTGCGCGCGGGCGGCGCCCTGGGGTCCTTCACCCTGGGCGCCGAATACCGGTTCACCGAAACAATGGCGCTGCGTGCCACTGGCTCGTACGGGCGCGAAGGCAGCACCCAGTTCGAAAAGGGCACCTTCAACTCGGCCACCCAGCGCTACGAGGGTGGTCACAGCTACGACGGCGGCCTGAACTTCGCCACGCTGGCTTCTGAAGTCACCTGTCTCTTCAGCGTGACACCGGCGCTTCGCATTGGCTTGGGCGTCCGGCAATCGGTGGGCGAGCTGTCGGGCACCGGAACCCTGGCCACCCTTGCGAACACCGGCAGCTACAGCGCAGCGCCGGGTTCGGTAGTGGAGCTGCAATATCTGTTTTTGAATTCGCGGCGCCAATCAGGTGAAAGCGAACCCGCCTGGGGCATCAACCTGCGAATGGTGCGCGAGTCGTTCACAAACAACGGTACGGAGTTCAATGCCGACCATGTGGGCATTGGGTTGATTGCCTACTTCTAGACCGCAAGCACCATGGTGCGCTTGGCGCACCAGCAAAAAGCCCCACTACGGCCCCAACACCCCCGCCAAGGCCACACCCGTGTGCGTACCCAGGCGCACTACGTCTTCGGGCGTGGCGGCTGCCACCACGCGGCCGCCGCCGTTGCCGCCCTCAGGCCCGAGGTCGAGCACCCAGTCGGCCTCGGCAATCACATCCAGGTCGTGCTCAATGACGACCACGCTGTGGCCGCCGCGCACCAGGCGGTGCAGCACGTGGATGAGCTTTTCCACGTCCGCCATGTGCAGGCCCACGGTGGGTTCGTCCAGCACATACAGGGTGTGGGGCGCCTTGTTGCCGCGTTTTCCAATGTCGTCGCGAACTTTGCTCAGCTCGGTGACCAGCTTGATGCGCTGCGCCTCGCCGCCGCTGAGCGTGGGCG
>CAMDKE010000184.1 GCA_945901215.1 Comamonas sp. lk | reverse complement strand
ACATCAATAAGCGCATGAACCAGGGCGAAGCATCGAGCCGCGCCGCCAAAAAAGAGATGATCGAGGCCAATTTGCGCCTGGTGATCTCGATTGCCAAGAAGTACACCAACCGTGGCCTGCAGTTCCTGGACCTGATCCAAGAGGGCAATATTGGCCTCATGAAAGCGGTCGATAAGTTTGAATACCGCCGAGGCTACAAGTTTTCCACCTATGCCACTTGGTGGATTCGCCAGGCCATTACCCGCTCGATTGCCGACCAGGCGCGCACCATCCGCATCCCGGTGCACATGATCGAAACCATCAACAAGATGAACCGCATCAGTCGCCAGCATCTGCAGGAGTTTGGCTTTGAGCCTGACGCCAGCGTACTGGCAGAGCGCATGGAGATTGCCGAAGACAAGATCCGCAAGATCATGAAGATCGCCAAAGAACCGATTTCCATGGAAACCCCGATCGGTGACGACGACGACAGCCATCTGGGCGACTTCATCGAAGACGGCGCTAACACCGCGCCCATGGAAGCAGCGATGCAAGCCGGTTTGCGCGATGTGGTCAAAGACATCCTGGACAGCCTCACACCGCGCGAAGCCAAGGTGCTGCGCATGCGCTTTGGTATCGAGATGGCCAGCGACCACACCTTAGAGGAAGTGGGCAAGCAATTTGACGTGACGCGCGAGCGTATTCGCCAGATTGAGGCCAAGGCGCTGCGCAAGCTCAAGCACCCCAGCCGCAGCGATAAGCTGCGCAGCTTCACCGATACCTTGTAAAGCCGTGGCTGAACCAGCCTCCGTGGGTTTGGCAAGCGCCGCACCACCATCGCCTACCTCACCCTACGTCTTAGCCGGCGTGATGGGTTGGCCGGTGGCGCATTCGCGCTCGCCACTGATCCACAACCATTGGATTGCCCAGTACCGGCTACGCGGCGCATATGTGCAGTTACCGGTGCGCCCCGAAGATTTGGAAGCTGCCTTGCGCAGCCTGCCCAAGCTCGGTTTTGCCGGCTGCAACCTGACCATTCCGCACAAAGTGGCCGCACTCTCCTTGGTGGACCGCGTGGAGCCGCTGGCCCAGCGCATTGGCGCCATCAACACCGTGGTGGTAGAGCCCGACGGCAGCCTGACCGGCAAAAACACCGACGCCTTTGGCTACCTCCACAGCCTGCAAGAGTCCAACGCCGGCTGGCGCGCTGATGCGGGCCCAGCTTTGGTGATTGGCGCTGGTGGTGCAGCCCGGGCCGTGGTCGCCGCCTTGCTGGACGCCGGGGCGCCGCAAGTGCGCCTGTGCAACCGCAGCATCGATAAAGCCCAGGCGATTGCGCGCGACTTTGGGACCCGAGTGGCCAGCGTCCCATGGAGTGAACGTACAAGTGCGCTGACCGGCGTGGCCTTGCTGGTCAACACCACCAACCAGGGCATGCATGGCCAGCCTGCGCTGGACTTGGCTTTGGACGACTTGCCAGCCACGGCCCTGGTATCGGACATTGTTTATGTGCCCCGACATACGCCCTTGCTGGTAGCCGCCTTGGCACGCGGTAACCCGGTGGCCTATGGCATGGGCATGCTGATCCACCAGGCGAGCGCCGCGTTTGAAGCCTGGTTTGGCCTGCTACCAACGGCATCTGCCGCGCTGCTGCAAGACCTGCAAGCCACCGCCTGAGCCGGGTTTGCCCCTATTCGCCATGCGCACTGTAAGCACCCATGCCACCCCGGTCGTCGGCCAGCTATTGGCATTGCTGGAGGCGCGCTATGCGATGCGAGTGCTTTGGGCTCTGCGAGACGGTCACCCCCAGACCTTTCGGCTGTTGCAAGACTCGGTTGGCGGTATCACACCCAATACGCTCAACACCCGCATCAAGGAATTGCGCGCTGCGGCGTTGCTGACCCACGTTGGAGAGGGCTACACCCTAACCACCCTGGGCCTGGATTTGATCAAACGCCTGGGCGACCTGCAAGGCTTTGCAGCCAAATGGAGCCACAACCTTAGCGCCACCTCACCAACCGAATAACCCCCTTCTCAACTTTCACAACCAAAGGATTACCCATGCAAACATCCAACTCCGGCCTGCAATACCTTGACACCACCCTGGGCGAAGGCGAGCCTGCAGTTGTCGGCAAAAACGTCACCGTGCACTACACCGGCTGGCTGTTCAATGACGGCGAGCAAGGCACCAAGTTCGACTCCAGCAAAGACCGCAACGCCCCATTTGTGTTTCGCTTAGGCGCTGGCCAGGTCATCCAGGGCTGGGACGAAGGCGTGGCCGGCATGAAGGTGGGCGGATGCCGCACGCTGATTATTCCTGCATCGCTGGGCTACGGTGCCAGTGGCGCGGGTGGCGTGATTCCGCCCAATGCCACACTGAAGTTCGACGTCGAACTGTTGGGCACCTGACGCTATGCGCCGCCGGTGGACGTGGACCCTTGAAAAGGCGCGCGTGCACCCCAGCTATAAGGCAGCTGTTTTACGGCTGCTCGCCCAACCGTCTGCTTTTATCCGACATTTCATGACCGACCACGCATCCACCCCCACCCCCGACGATGTGCCCCACAGCGCCGCGCCAGCGCCCCTGTCCGAGGCCGAGCAACTGGCGCAGGCCCAAACCGATCTGGCCCTTTTGCAAGCCAAGTCCGCCGACTTGGCCGACCAGTTTTTGCGTGCCAAGGCCGATGCCGAAAACGCCCGACGCCGGGCAGAAGAGGAAGTGTCGAAAGCCCGCAAGTTTGCGCTGGAGAGCTTTGCCGAGAGCCTGCTGCCGGTGGCCGACAGTCTGGAAGCCGGTCTGGCCATCAAAGACGCTACGGTGGAGCAAATCAACGAAGGCGCGCAAGCCACCCTGCGCCAGCTTGTTGCCGCCCTGGAGCGCAACAAAGTGATAGCCATCAACCCGGCCGCTGGTACCAAATTTGACCCCCACCACCACCAGGCCATCAGCTTAGTGCCCTCGGAGCTCGAGGCCAACACCGTCGTCGCCGTGTTGCAAAAAGGCTATTTGATCGCCGAGCGCGTGCTGCGCCCCGCCTTGGTAACCGTTGCGGCACCCAAATAAGTTCCAGGCTGGCGGCCGCAGCACTTGAAAAGTGTGCGGGTCGCCCCTACTTTCTTTTTATCCAAAGTTTTTGAATCAGCAGGAGTTTCATTATGGGAAGAATCATCGGTATTGACCTAGGCACCACCAACAGCTGCGTTGCCATCATGGAAGGCAACACGCCCAAAGTGATCGAAAATGCCGAGGGTGCGCGCACCACACCGTCCATCATTGCCTACCAGGAAGACGGCGAAGTTCTGGTCGGCGCATCGGCCAAACGCCAGTCGGTGACCAACCCCAAAAACACGCTGTACGCGGTTAAACGCCTGATCGGGCGCAAGTTCTCGGAAAAAGAAGTGCAAAAGGACATCGACCTGATGCCTTACAAGATCGCCGCTGCCGACAATGGCGACGCCTGGGTGGAAGTGCGTGGCAACCGCCTGGCGCCCCAGCAGGTCAGCGCCGACATTTTGCGCAAGATGAAGAAAACCGCCGAAGACTACCTCGGCGAAGAAGTGACCGAAGCGGTGATCACCGTGCCCGCCTACTTCAACGACGCGCAGCGCCAGGCCACCAAAGACGCCGGCCGCATTGCCGGCCTGGACGTCAAACGCATCATCAACGAACCCACCGCCGCCGCTTTGGCCTTTGGGCTGGACAAAAACGAAAAAGGCGACCGCAAGATTGCGGTGTATGACCTCGGCGGCGGCACGTTTGACGTGTCCATCATCGAAATCGCCGACGTCGACGGCGAGAAGCAGTTTGAAGTGTTGTCCACCAACGGCGACACCTTTTTGGGCGGCGAAGACTTTGACCAACGCATCATCGACTTCATCATCACCGAATTCAAGAAAGAGTCCGGCGTTGATCTGGCACGAGACGTGCTCGCACTGCAGCGCCTGAAAGAAGCAGCTGAGAAAGCCAAGATTGAGCTCTCCAGCAGCGCGCAGACCGACATCAACCTGCCTTACGTGACGGCTGACGCCACCGGCCCGAAACACCTGAACATCAAACTCACCCGCGCCAAACTGGAAAGCCTGGTCGAAGAGCTGATTGAACGCACCATCGCGCCTTGCCGTATGGCGATCAAGGACGCTGGCGTGAACGTGGCCGACATCCATGACGTGATCTTGGTTGGCGGCATGACCCGCATGCCCAAGGTGCAAGAGAAGGTCAAGGAACTGTTTGGCAAAGAGCCCCGCAAAGACGTCAACCCCGACGAAGCCGTGGCCGTGGGCGCCGCCATCCAGGGTCAGGTGCTCTCTGGCGACCGCAAAGACGTGCTTCTGCTGGACGTTACCCCTTTGTCTTTGGGCATCGAAACCCTGGGCGGCGTGATGACCAAGATGATCACCAAGAACACGACCATTCCGACCAAGTTTGCCCAAACTTTCTCCACCGCCGACGACAACCAGCCTGCGGTGACCATCAAGGTCTACCAAGGCGAGCGTGAAATGGCTGTAGCCAATAAGTCACTGGGCGAGTTCAACCTCGAAGGTATTGCGCCAGCAGCACGCGGCACGCCGCAAATCGAAGTGTCGTTTGACATTGACGCCAACGGCATCTTGCACGTGGGCGCCAAGGACAAAGGCACGGGCAAAGAGAACAAGATCACCATCAAGGCCAATTCCGGCCTGACAGAGGCTGAAATCCAGCAAATGGTGAAAGACGCCGAACTGAACGCCGCCGACGACCGCAAAAAGCTCGAACTGATCCAGGCCAAAAACGAAGCAGATGCCAATGTCCACAGCGTGAAGAAGAGCCTGACCGAGTACGGCGACAAGCTTGACGCGGGCGAAAAGGAAAAGATCGAGGCTGCGATCAAGGATCTGGAAGCCGTCATCAAGAGTGAAGACAAGGACAGCATTTCGGCCAAGAGCGCAGCGCTCATGACCGCCAGCCAAAAGCTGGGCGAGAAAGTCTACGCCGACATGCAGGCCAAAGAAGCCGCACAGGGTGCGGCGGCCGGTGGCGGAGCCGACGCGGCCAAGCCTGTGGACGACAACGTGGTCGATGCCGAAGTCAAGGAAGTTAAAAAGCCTTAAGTCCCAGGCAGCACGGGCTGCTTGAAAACCTGCCGCGCTGAACGCCGTTTGGAGTTCAGCGCGGCTTTTCTGTTGTTACGGAGCGCGCATTCACGATGGCTAAACGAGATTTTTACGAGATTCTGGGCATCCCCAAAAACGCGTCGGACGAGGAGATAAAGAAGTCCTATCGCAAGATGGCGATGAAGTTTCACCCGGACCGCAACCAGGGAGAAGCGTCCAAGGAAGCCGAGGTCAAGTTCAAAGAGGCCAAAGAAGCCTATGAGATGCTGTCGGACCCGCAAAAGCGTGCGGCCTACGACCAGCACGGTCATGCCGGTGTGGACCCCAATATGCGCGGGCCTGGGGGCGAGGGCTTTGGCGGTTTTGCCGAAGCCTTTGGCGACATTTTTGGTGACATGTTCGGCCAGCAGCGTGGACGCACAGGCGGTGGGCGTCAGGTGTTTCGCGGCGGTGATCTGAGTTACGCGATGGAAATGACGCTGGAAGAAGCGGCCAATGGCAAGGACGCACAAATCCGCATTCCCAGCCATGAAACCTGCGAAGTGTGCGCTGGAGCGGGCGCCAAGCCAGGCAGCCAAATCAAGGGCTGTGGCACCTGCGGCGGCGCCGGTGTGGTGCAAATGCGCCAGGGCTTTTTCAGCGTGCAACAAACCTGCCCCACCTGCAAAGGCGTGGGCAAAGTGATCCCCGACCCCTGCACGGCCTGTTCGGGCCAGGGCAAGATCAAGCGCCAAAAGACGCTCGAAGTCAAAATTCCAGCCGGTATTGATGCGGGTATGCGCATTCGCAGCGCGGGCAACGGCGAACCCGGCACCAACGAAGGGC
>CAMDKE010000183.1 GCA_945901215.1 Comamonas sp. lk | reverse complement strand
GTGCACTGGCTGGGCGCGCCCGACAGCATGGAAAGCCGCCTGGTCCCGGCGCGCGGCTTTGCCATGGAAACCATTACTTTCTCGGGTGTACGCGGCAAGGGCTGGAAAACGCTAGCGCTGCTGCCGCTGCGCCTGTTACGCGCGCTGTCCCAAAGCTGGGCCGTACTGGGCCGTGTGCGGCCTGATGTGGTGTTGGGCTTTGGCGGCTACATCAGCCTGCCCGCCGGTTTGGTGGCCGTGCTGCGGCGCGTTGCGCTGGTACTGCACGAGCAAAACGCGGTTGCCGGCGCGTCCAACCGCGTGTTAGCCAAGCTGGCCACCCGCGTATTCACCGCATTTCCTGGCGCCGTGCACCAAGGCCAGTGGATAGGCAACCCTCTGCGCGCCGAGTTTTTGTGCCAAGACGCACCACAAACGCGTTTTGCCCACCGCAGCGGCCCGCTGCGCCTGCTGGTGGTCGGCGGCAGCTTGGGCGCCAGCGCACTCAACACCGTGGTGCCGCAAGCCTTGGCGCTGATACCAGAGGCGCTACGGCCCTTGGTAACCCACCAAAGCGGCGAGAAGCAAATTGATGCACTGCGCGCCAACTATGCCAGTGCCGGGGTGCAAGCCACGCTCACACCGTTTATTGACGACACGGCCGCGGCCTTTGCCCAGGCTGACATCGTGGTCTGCCGGGCCGGGGCCAGCACCGTGACGGAAATCGCCGCCGTAGGGGCAGCTGCCTTGTTTGTGCCCTTCCCCTTTGCGGTTGACGACCACCAAACCCACAATGCGCGCTTTCTGGTCGACCAAGGCGCCGGATGGTTGATAAACCAGTCTGAGCTCAGCCCCCAAGGCTTGGCCACCTGGCTGCAGTCCTGCGACCGGGCTACTTTGCTGGCGCACGCAGTGGCTGCTAAAGCGCTGCAGCAAGTCCACGCCACCGACGCGATCGTGGCCGCTTGCCAGGAGATTGCGGCATGAAGCACGCCATCCAACACATCCACTTTGTCGGCATCGGCGGCTCGGGCATGTCCGGCATTGCCGAGATATTGCACAACCTGGGCTATAGCATCTCCGGCTCGGACCTGGCTGACAGCGCAACGCTGCGCCGCCTGGCCTCGCTGGGCATCCAAACCCACGTAGGCCACGACGCAGCCCACGTGGCACGGGCCGACGCGGTGGTCACGTCGACTGCGGTGCAGGCCAGCAACCCGGAGGTGCTGCGCGCGCGGGAACTGCGTATTCCGGTGGTGCCACGCGCTCTGATGCTGGCCGAGCTCATGCGCCTCAAGCAAGGCATTGCCATTGCAGGCACCCACGGCAAAACCACCACCACCAGCTTGGTCGCCAGCGTGCTGGCGCAGGCCGGCCTCGACCCGACCTTTGTGATCGGCGGGCGCCTGAACAGCGCGGGCGCCAACGCGCGGCTGGGTAGTGGCAACTACATCGTGGTGGAGGCTGACGAGTCTGACGCGTCTTTTCTCAACCTGCTGCCGGTGATGGCGGTGGTAACCAATATCGACGCCGACCACATGGAGACCTACGGCCACGACTTTGGGCGCCTGCAGCAAGCGTTTGTCGACTTTTTGCACCGCATGCCGTTTTATGGCACCGCCATCTTGTGCACCGATGACCCGGCCGTGCGCGCCATCATGGACCAAGTGACCTGCCCGATCACCAGCTACGGTTTTGACGAGGGCGCCCAGGTGCGCGCCGTGAACGTGCGCGCCGTCGACGGACAAATGCACTTCACCGTGCAACGGCGCAACGGCGTCACCCTGCCTGACATGGAGGTGGTGCTCAACCTGCCGGGGCGCCACAACGTGCTCAACGCCCTGTCGGCCATTGCGGTCGCGGTAGAGCTCAATATTGACGACGCCGCAGTGCAAACCGCACTGGCCGAGTTCAAAGGCGTGGGGCGACGTTTCCAGCGCTACGGTGACCATGCGCTGCCCCAGGGCGGCGTGGTCACCGTGGTCGACGACTACGGCCACCACCCCGTAGAGATGGCCGCTACGCTGGCTGCAGCGCGTGGCGCATTTCCGGGGCGGCGTCTGGTGTTGGCATTTCAACCGCACCGGTACACCCGCACACGCGACTGCTTTGAAGACTTCGTTAAGGTCATGGGCCAAGCCGACGCGGTGCTGCTGGCCGAGGTCTACGCCGCAGGCGAAGCGCCCGTGGTAGCCGCCGACGGTCGCGCCCTGGCCCGCGCCCTGCGCGTGGCGGGCAAGTTAGAACCGGTTTTTGTCGACGACATCCACGCCATGGCCGCTGCTGCCCTGGCCAACGCCCGGGCGGGCGACGTGCTGTTGTGCATGGGAGCCGGCTCGATCAGCGCGGTGCCCGCCAAGGTGGTGGAGCTGCTGCAGGCCCAGACCATCGCAAACGGAGGCTCCCGATGAGCGCGCAGGCCTTCGGCAAAGTGGCCGTGCTGATGGGCGGGGCGTCGGCCGAGCGCGAGATTTCCCTTTTGTCCGGCCGTGGCGTGCTGCAAGCGCTGCGCTCCCAGGGCGTGGACGCCCATGCCTTTGACCCAGCCGAGCGCGATCTCTGGACGCTCAAGGCCGAGGGCTTTGGGCGTTGCTTTATCGCCTTGCACGGCCGTTTTGGCGAGGACGGCACGATCCAAGGCGCGCTGGAGCTGATGGGCATTCCCTACACCGGCTCGGGCGTGATGGCGTCGAGCATGGCCATGGACAAAGTGATGACCAAGCGCCTGTGGAGCGCTGAGGGCCTGCCCACGCCGCGTTCCTGCGTGCTCGGCCCCGACCAACGCAGCGCGGCGGACTTGGAGCGCGTACTGGCAAGCCTCGGACTACCGCTGATCGTGAAACCGCCGCACGAAGGCTCCTCCATTGGCATCACCAAGGTTACGCAGGCTGCGCAACTGGCCCCAGCGCTGGCCCTGGCGGCGCAATACGAGCCCGAGATCTTGTGCGAGGAATGCATTGTGGGCGAGGAAGTGACCTGTCCGGTGATCGGCAGCGGCGCGCTCGCCACTGCGTTGCCGGTGGTGCGCATTCAAGCGCCCGATGGTGCTTACGACTACCAAAACAAATACTTTACCGACGCTGTGTCCTACCTTTGCCCCAGCGGCCTGCCTGCGGCTGAAGAGGCCCAGATCGCGCGCATCGTGTTGGCCAGCTACCGCAGCCTGGGCTGCCGCGGCTGGGGTCGGGCGGACCTGATGATTCGAGAAAGTGACCGTAAGCCCTTTTTGCTGGAGATGAACACCTCGCCGGGCATGACCGGCCACTCGCTGGTGCCCATGTCGGCCCGCGCCCAGGGCATCAGCTACGAGGACTTGTGCCTGCGCCTGCTGGGCTTGGCCGGGTTGGACACCCATGCCACCTACCGGAGTGCGCCATGAACCGCAGCGAAGAAACTGGGTTCGACGTGCGCATCATGAATGCCGCCACGGTACTTCTGTTAGTGGTGTTTTGCGCTTCGCTGGCGCTGGCGATTATGCGCTGGGTGGCCAACCGTTCAGCCTTTTCTCTGCAAGGCATTACCGTGCTGGGCGACACCAACCACAGCAACGTGCCCACCGTGCGCGCCCATGTGGTCTCGCGGGTCCAGGGCTCGTTTTTCACCGTCAACCTGGGCCAGACGCGCGAGGTATTTGAGACCATGCCCTGGGTACGCAATGCCGTGGTGCACCGCGATTTCCCCAACCGCCTGCGGGTGCAACTGCAAGAGCACCGGGCGGCTGCTTTTTGGGGCGAGGAAAGCGAGCCGCGCCTTCTCAATAGCTTTGGCGAAGTGTTCGATGCCAATGTCGCCGAAGTCGAACAAGAGGGCCTGCCCCGCCTGAACGGGCCACAGGGCCAAAGCGGCGTGGTGCTGGCCACCTACCGGGCCTTGGAGCCACAGTTTTCGGCCATGAACCTCTCGATTGACGCCCTGGAGCTCACGAGCCAGGGCAGTTGGCGCATTCTGCTCAACGGTGGCGCCGTGATCGAAGCCGGTCGCGGGGACCTGGAAGAGGTGGGAAACCGCACCCGCAACTTCTTAAAAACCCTGACCCGCGTCGTGGCCCGCTACGACCGACCCCTGAGCGCACTAGAAACCGCCGATCTGCGCCATGAAAACGGCTATGCAGTTCGCTTGCACGGGGTTAGCACACTGCTAAGCCCCAGTCCCATCAAGTAAAGATCAACAAAACAGGTAGCTACCATGGCCCGAGAATACAAAGACCTAGTCGTCGGTTTAGACATCGGCACTGCCAAGGTGATGGCGGTGGTCGCCGAGGTGCTGCCCGGCGGCACGCTTCGCCTGGCCGGCTTTGGCTCGGCGCCCAGTAACGGCCTCAAGCGCGGGGTGGTGGTCAATATTGACGCCACGGTGCACAGCATCCAGCAAGCGCTCAAAGAAGCCGAACTGATGGCCGACTGCAAGATCACCCGGGTCTACACCGGCATTACCGGCAGCCATATCCGCGGCATCAACTCCAGCGGCATGGTGGCCATCAAGGACCGCGAGGTCACCCAGGCCGACGTCACCCGCGTGGTGGAGACCGCCAAGGCCATCCATATCTCCAGCGACCAACGCCTGTTGCTGGTCGAGCCGCAAGAGTTCATCATCGACGGCCAGGACGTGAAGGAGCCGATCGGCATGAGCGGCATGCGCTTGGAAGCCAAGGTGCACATCGTGACGGGGGCACAAAGCGCGGCCGAGAACATCATCAAATGCGTGCGCCGTTGCGGCCTGGAGGTTGAGCAGCTCATGCTCAATCCGCTGGCGTCAAGCATGTCGGTGCTGACCGAAGACGAACGTGAACTCGGCGTGGCGCTGGTCGATATTGGCGCAGGCACCACCGACATCGCCATCTTCACCAACGGCGCCATTCGCCACACCGCGGTGATCCCGATTGCCGGGGACCTGATCACCAGCGACATCGCCATGGCGCTGCGCACCCCAACCAAAGACGCCGAAGAGATCAAGGTCGACAGCGGCCACGCCAAACAAATACTGGTGGACCCCGATGTGCAGGTCGAAGTGCCTGGCCTGGGCGACCGCAGCCCGCGCATGCTCAGCCGCCAGGCGCTGGCCGGCGTCATTGAGCCGCGCATCGAAGAAATTTTCACACTGGTCAACCATGTGATGCGCGAGTCGGGCTTTGAAGAAGTGCTGTCCTCGGGCATTGTGCTCACCGGCGGCAGCTGCGTCATGCCAGGCATGGTCGAGTTGGGGGAAGACATTTTTCTCAAACCCGTGCGCAGGGGCATTCCGCTGTATGGCGGCGCCTTGGCCGACATGGTGGCCCAGCCCCGCGCTGCCACCGTAATGGGCTTTTTGGAAGAGGCCCGCATTGCACGCATGCGGGGCATCAAGGTGGCGCAAAAAGGCGGCTCGGTGAAAAGCGCTTTTGGCCAGATCCGTGATTTTTTTGCCGGGAACTTTTAAATGCACCACCCCCCCGCTCTGCACCGTTTGCAATTGCGCCGGCCCCTGTTTTTATGGTTGGCGCGCGCCGGGCCACCAAGGCGATGTTCACCCCCCAACCCTTCATCCATTTATTTTTTCGTACGTAAAACCACTAGGAGCACCGCATGTCCATCGAATTAATTGAAGAAGAAATTTTTAACCAAGGCACCTTAATTAAAGTCATTGGTGTGGGTGGCGGCGGCGGCAACGCGGTGGAATACATGATCCAGTCTTCGGTAACCGGCGTGGAATTTATCTGCGCCAACACCGACGCACAGGCACTCAACCGCAGCTCGGCACACAAGACCATCCAGCTGGGCGAAACCGGCCTGGGCGCAGGCAGCAAACCGGCCAAGGGCCGCGCCGCAGCCGAACTGGCCGAGGCCGACATTCGCAGCGCCATTGAGGGCGCCAATATGCTGTTTATCACGGCAGGCATGGGCGGCGGCACCGGCACGGGCGCCGCACCCATCATCGCGCGGGTGGCCAAGGAAATGGGCATCTTGACTGTGGGCGTGGTGACCAAGCCCTTCGAGTTCGAAGGCGGGCCCCGGATGAAAAACGCCGACGAAGGCTTGGCCGA
>CAMDKE010000182.1 GCA_945901215.1 Comamonas sp. lk | reverse complement strand
GGCCGGGGCGTTGACCAGAGCCAGCATGCGCTCGGGACCAGCCTGGGCCAGCCCGTGATCGTCGCGGTCTTGGGCGCACAGGTACACCGTACCTTGTTCAGGCAGCCGGCGCTTGGAAAATATATCGTCAAATTCGCTGCGGTAGTCGTGGTCAAAAAACACGTTGTGCCGCACCAAGGGAAAACCGCTGGAGCGCGCGTGCATGGACCAGGTCACGGCGGAAAGCGAACGCTGCGCCACTTCCACGGGTGCGGCCGCACGCAGCGGCCCCAAGCCCAACAGGCCCTGCGACAGCGCGCCCACGTCGCCGTTAAACACCACCGCGTCTGCGGCCAGGCGCTCGCCATTGGCCAGGCGCACGCCGCTGGCGCGGCCTTGTGTGGTTTCAATCTCGCTGCAGGCCACGCCGTAGCGCAGCTTGACGCCGCGCTGCTGCGCCAGAGTGGCAAGCGCCTGCGCTACCGCGTGCATGCCGCCACCCACCGACCACACGCCGTCAAGCTCCACCTGCGCCACCAGCATCAATGTGGCCGGCGCGGCCCAGGGCGAGGAGCCGCAGTAGGTGGCGTAACGGGCAAACAGTTGCTGCAAGCGCACGTCATGAAAATGCCGGCCCAGGCTGCTCCACAGCGTGGCAAACGGGCCCAGGCCCATGAGCGTGCCCAGGCCCCGGGGCCCCAGGTCTTGCGCCATGCTCAAGAGGCTGGGGCGCTGGCTGCGGATATAGGGCTTTTCCAGCGCGTGGTACAGCGCGCGGGTTTGCTGGCAAAACTGCCGAAAGCGCTGGGCTTCGGCTGGGCTGCTGAAGGCGGCAATGGCGTCGGCCGAGCGCCCGGTGTCCGCGTGCAGATCCAGCGTTGCCGCGCTATCGCGCCAGGCGTGGCGCGCCAGCACGTTGATGGGCGAGAGCTTCAACAGACTCTCAAGCGAGCTGCCAATCTCGGCCAGCATCTGGTCCAGCACCCAGCGCATGGTAAACACCGTAGGCCCCGAATCCACCGCCACGCCGTCCACCACAATCTGGCGCATCTTGCCCCCAGGGGCGGCCGCCACTTCCACCAGCGTTACATCGAGGCCCCGGTGCGCCAACAGCAGCGCGCTGACCAGTCCGCCAATACCCGCACCCACCACCACCACGCGCGGCGTGCGCAGCGATTCAGCCATAGTGGTGGCCCTTCCAGGTGCCCTGGACGCTCAGGGTGACAAAGCGCGCAAACATAGACTCGGTGAAATATTCCTCTTTCGCCGCCGCCTTGATGGCCTCTAAGTGCGGGCCCGAGCGAGCATAGGCGTCCATGGCGGCCAGGCTGTCCCACAGTGTAAAGGTGGCTTGGCGCAAGAACGGGGCCTCGCCCAGGCCGACCGCCAACTGGCAGCCGGGTGCGGTCTCTAGCGCGTTTTGCGAGGCAGGCGCGTGGCGCCAAAAGGCCGGGGCTTTGCGCAGCGCAATGGAGGCCCGAGTGAGTGCGGCCACCGGGCCGCCATCTGGCGGGGAAATGCTGGGCGCAAGGGTCTGGCCGTCCCAACTGCCCCTGCACGACCAAACGCGCAGTTTGAGCACGCAGCATTCGCTGGCGTGTTCGCGGTAGCCGTGCATCACATCGGAATCGGCAATAAACTCCTCGGCCGCGCCCAGGCTGCTGAACACTGCAAACAGCCCTTGCCGGGACGCGCTGGGCCTCAGACCAAAGCCGCCATCAAAACCACTACCTAGTACCTTGGAAAAGCGCAGTTGGTTGAGCGAGCGCAATTTCAGCGGCCCCTTGACGATACGCGACCAGCCCCACAGCCGGTGCACAGGGGCGATATCCGCCAGCACCAGCACGCTCACCTGGTCACAAGGAACGTCCATCAGCACCAGGTTCATTCAAAAACACTCCATAAAAAAAGGACCTCCACCGCCCAAAGCGAAGGCCCTTGAGGAGATCAGCCCTTTAAGGCTTGGACAGCGCCTGCAGCTCCGGGAAGTCTTTGGCCATGGCCGCACCATACAGCGGCTTGTAGGCGCCTTGGTGGCAGGTGGTGCAATTAACCTTAGCCACGTCGCCTTTGGGTCCTAAGCGGTGGGCCGGAAAGGTGTCTGTTAGCGGCGTCATGTAGTCGTTGTTCAGATCACGCGCCATGCGGATACCGTGCCAGGCCGTCACGCGCTGGGGTCGGGACTCTTCCCAGGACTGGAAGTTGCGGGTGTTGTGGCAATAAGTGCAATTGACTCCGAGCGACTCCGACATGTGGACCATAAGGCCGTAGGTGTGTTCGGCTTGCTTGGTGGAGCTGCGGTTTACCGCGTCACCCCGCAGCACCATGGCCGTGTCGCCGTTGACCCGAATCGGCGCCGCATCCTTCAAGTAAGGCGTGAACGGATCAAAGGGCAGAGACGTCAAGCCCACCGACTCGGAGGCCAGGTTTTGCCCGGCCAAATCACCCATCACGCTATTGCTGGCGTACTTGCGGTCTTTGGGCGCAAACCACACATTGGTCGGAATGTTGTTGCCACGGTGGCAGGTGTAGCAGGTCACTCCGGTCTCCGCAACGTGCGGTTTCCAGTCCTGGTTGACGCGCTGCGTCATTTGGATCATGCGCCGCGCGACCACCTTGGTGTACTTAGCGTCTTCCGCAAAGTTCGCCACATTGTGGCAATAAGCGCAACCGGCATCAGGTGCCACCCATTGGGTAATGGCAGCCATGTGGCGATTGAACTGCGCCACACTGAGGTCGCCCAGCACCTGGACATTTTGATAAACGTCTTTGGCCTTGGGGCCGTCGGCGCTGGCGGCCTCGGCGGCCACCGGTGCTTGGTTCAAAGACGCCTGTTTCAGCAGAGTGCGGGGGTTGTAGATTTGCTCCATACCGGTACCGCGGTAGCCGGTCTGCACCGTCTCGATGGGCGGGCGCTCACAGCCTGACAGCAGCGCGGCGGCAGCAGGCAACAACGCGGCGAGGAGGATTCGAAAGGACTTCTTCATGGCTTTGCTCCTAACAGTGCAGGGTCGAGTACCACAGGGTTGCCCAAGGGATACGCTGGAACCACATGGTGTTTGACCGACCACAGATACCAGTTATCGACCACAGTACCGGTCAGCAAGATGCCCACACCACCAACCAGCGGGCAGAGCACCGCAAACCACCAGGCCCAGCGGTGAATGGATTCCATGGTGGCATTGAACCCCATGGTCCAGCGCCAGAAGAGCGCAGCGCGCTCACTGGCCGTGCCTCGGTCTACGATTTGCTCTATCTCCCGCTCGCCACCGAAGCGGCTCACCGCCAGGATGGTGGCACCGTGCATGGCAAACAGCAGCACCGAGCCATACAAAAAGACGATGGAAAGCGCATGGAAGGGGTTGTAAAACAGGTTGCCATAGCGCAGTGATATGGCAGACACCCAGTCCAGGTGGGGAAAGATTCCAAAGGGCACGGCTTCAGACCAGCTGCCCATCATGATGGGGCGAAAGAAGCCGCATACCAAAAACAGCCAAATAGCCGCCGCATAAGCCCAGGCTACATGGGTGCCAAGGCCAAGCTGGACTGCCCTTCGGTAAGTGCGAGCCCACCACAGCATGATGGAGGTCGTGAGCATGAAACCCACAATGAGCCACCAACCGCCTTGGGCCAGGGGCGGAATACTCAAGCCAAAGGCCGGGGGCGGGGGTTCCAACGCCAGCCAGAACAACTGACGGATCAGCTCGATCGGGCTCCAATCCACAGAGGCCAACATATTGAACCCGATGATGTTAAAAGCCAGCGTGCCGAACAGCACGGAGGCTACGCCTAACGAGCCCAGATAAATGGGACCAATTTGTGCATTACCGATGCGCCCGAGCAGGTGCACCAGAAAGGGTGTGCCTGTGCGCTTGTCGTCGCCACGCGGCAGGGGCACACCGTCGTGCAGCGGTCCGACCGGCTGCACAGAAGTAAACAGGTTTTGGTACTCAGCCATTATTTTCTCCTTGGGTTCTTAGCTGCGCCAGATGGGCATGTTGAGCCACCAGCTCCACCATTCAGGCCAGGCACCGGTCCAGAACGGGCCGCTGACCACAATGCACACAATGCCGAACCAGACCCCGGCTAGCGCCAAGAACAGGCCCAAGCGGTGGATGCCCAGGGTGCCGACCGAATATCCAATCAGGTCGCGGAAGAAGGTGTCCTCATGCTCAGGGGACTTGACGGTTTGGCCCTTGCCAGGGTTGGTAGCAGACAGCACCAACCCGCCGTGCATCGACAGTGCCAACACGGTTGCAAAAAACAGCGTTACAGCGATCATGTGCCACGGGTTGTAGTGAAAGTGCAGGTACTGATAAGCGGTGTTGCTCACCCAATCCAAATGGCTGTAAATGCCATAGGGGAAAGCGTGTCCCCAAGCACCCATCAGCACCGGGCGCACCACCTGCAGCGAAAAATAGGCCAAGATGGCCATGCCAAAGGCAAAGGGCACATGCAAGCCCATTCCCAGTTTGCGGGCAATTTCTACTTCGCGCAATGCCCAAGAGACAAAAGAGCCAAGGGCACATACCGTGATGAGTTGCCACAAGCCTCCTTCCATCATGGGGGCAAAGCGCAGCCCATAAGAAAGATCAGGCGGGGCAATATTGATTTGCCAAACGTTCCAGGTCGGGCCCATGGCCGCGCCCCACAAAATCAGCATGGTGCCCGAAAGGACAAAAAACAGGGTCGTGATTCCGAAGAATCCGACGTAAAAAGGACCGACCCAGAAATCAAACAGGTCGCCCCCAACCAGGGTTCCACCGCGCACGCGGTACTTACGTTCAAAACTTAGCATGGACATAGATGCATCCTCCGACCGAAATTCGGTCCAACAGGTCCCAGCGCGGTGAAGCAATAGAGAACAAAAAAGACAGACGCAGCGATCAAAAAAATGACCGGCATGCGTCTGCCGGAGCGAAGACCGAAGTCTTTACTTTTGCGGCAATGCCGCGTTCTGCGCAGCCTTCGCGGCCTTGACCGTGTCGGGGTGCCAGCTGTTGATGTTGTAACGGTCGCCACTGATCTGGATCAGATGGATCGTTGTTGACACAAACGCAATGAGCAAACCGGTTAAAACGACTGCCTTGCGGGGATCTATCACACGCCAAATGCGCCACATAAGAATTTCCTTTCGTTAACTCAATTGAGAAATTACGGTATAGACGGCAGATTTCACACCGACCCAAGTGGTCGCTGATCCCTCCGCTCCGGGTAGCCAGGTGCGCCAATTCAACGCGAGCAACTGACCAAACACGGCAAGCGCCATGAACACAAAGAAGAGCAGCACGAATATCAGCCGGTAACCATTGAGGTGGTTATCAGAAATAAACGACAGATCACTTACGTTCGGTTGGGCCATAAATACCTCCAGTTAAGGTTCTCTTAGAACCAGGGACGCCATATCCACACCAAGCTGTGGGCGAAGAAAGCGCCAACAGCCCACAACAGGTAACCCTGAACGTAGTACTGGTGGAACTCTTGGGCTTCTTCGTCTGTCAAGCCTGAGGGGTTCGCTGCATCAGTCATAGTTAATGCCTCACTCAAAATGCCTTGCGGCGACTTGCCACACCTGGGAAGGTGTGGCTCGGACTGCTGTTGCACGAATGCCCCAGCAGGTTTGCCCCCGGACAAGCCGGGTGCGTGTGCAGGCCATCAAAGGCTGGCGCGCGCAGCTCATGCCAGCGCTCCCGCCCTTGATTGCCCGAACAACTCTGAAAAACGTTCTGCCTCTACTTGCGCGCGCCCGGTCTCGCGGGCATCGCGCTCGGCCTGGTCACGCATACGCTTAGCTGCCGATATACGCACCAATACGGGCTGCAGCTCCAGCAGCTCTTGCATGCGCTCGTGGGCCTCAGGCTCCCAGGGAATCGTGGATTCGCTGACGGCACGCCCGGGGCTCGACTCAATCTTGTCCATCTCGGTGCCCAAGGGCAGGATGTGGAACAGCGCGTCAAACAGGGCGTTGCAAAACTCCTGAATGATGTAAGTCGCACCCGAGTAGCCCATGAAGGGCGTGCCGGTGT
>CAMDKE010000181.1 GCA_945901215.1 Comamonas sp. lk | reverse complement strand
CATGGGTTTGTACCCCGCGCCCGCTGATGCGCCAGACATTCCGGGGCTGGAAGTGGCTGGCGTGATCGTCTCGGGCGACGCGCAAGCCATGGCGGCGGCCCACCTGCAAGTGGGCGACCGGGTGTGCGCTTTGGTGGCTGGTGGCGGCTATGCGGAATTTTGCGTGGCGCCCGTGGCCCAGTGTTTACCCATTCCACAGGGTTTGACGGACATCGAGGCAGCTGGCCTGCCTGAGACTTTTTTCACGGTGTGGAGCAATGTGTTTGACCGGGGGCGCTTGCAGCCGGGCGAGACTTTGCTGGTGCAAGGCGGCTCCAGTGGCATTGGCGTCACCGCCATACAAATCGCCAAAGCGTTTGGCGTGACCGTCATCGTGACCGCGGGCAGCGACGTGAAATGCGCTGTCTGTTTGGCGCTCGGTGCCGACCATGCCATCAACTACAAGTCCCAGGACTTTGAAGCCGAGACGATGCGTCTAACCCAAGGCCGTGGCGTAGACGTGGTGCTCGATATGGTGGCCGGCGCTTATGTTGCTAAGGAGATCAACTGCCTGGCCGAAGACGGTCGCTTGGTCATCATTGCTGTGCAAGGCGGCGTGCAAACCGAGGTCAACGCCGGTTTGTTGATGCGCAAGCGCCTGACAGTCACTGGTTCTACACTGCGCGTGCGCCCAGTGGCCTTCAAGGCGGCGATTGCACAGTCGCTGTTGCGCCAGGTGTGGCCGCTGTTGGCCAATGGGTCTATCAAACCCGTGGTGCATGCGGTGTTTGCTGCCGCCAATGCTGCCCAGGCGCATGCCACGATGCAAGCGAGCGAGCACGTGGGAAAAATTGTTCTGGATTGGAAGCAAGCATGAAAAAGCTGATTGCGGGCAACTGGAAGATGAATGGCAGCCTGGAGGCTAATGCAGCCTTGATGCAAGCGCTGCTGCTTGACGCAAGCGACTGGGCCTGTGATGTCGCCGTATGCGTGCCGCCAACCTATCTCGCGCAGGTGCAAGGTTTGGTCCATGGCAGCCGCATGGACCTGGGTGCGCAAGACGTTTCCGAGCACGAAATGGGCGCCTTCACTGGCGAGGTTTCTGCTGCCATGCTGAGGGACTTTGGCGTGCGTTACTGCATTGTTGGCCATTCAGAACGGCGACAGTACCACCAGGAGAGCGACGCGACCGTGGCGATCAAGGCCCAGCGCGCGCTGTCCGCCGGCATCACACCCATAGTGTGCGTTGGCGAGACGCTGGCGCAGCGCGAGGCGGGTTTGACCGAAGAGGTAGTCAAGCGCCAACTGGCCGCAGTGGTGCATACCAACGGCCACTGTATCAGCGAAATCGTGCTGGCCTACGAGCCGGTTTGGGCCATTGGCACTGGCAAAACTGCCAGCCCGCAAGAGGCGCAACAGGTGCACCATGTGCTGCGCACCCAACTGCAAGCCGCCAGCCAACATGCCGGGCGAGTCCGGATTTTGTACGGTGGCAGCATGAATGCCAGCAATGCTGCTGCCTTGCTGGCGCAGGCTGATATTGATGGTGGTTTGATTGGTGGTGCAGCCCTCAAGGCGTCAGATTTTTTATCGATTGTGGTGGCCGCCTGCTGAGGCGGGTTGCCAAGTTTTTTCTTGTAGGAGTTGAAGATGGGCTATTTGGTGACAGTGATCTTGACGGTTCAGATGGTTTCTGCCGTGTCGATGGTGGGCTTGATTCTGGTGCAGCACGGCAAAGGAGCCGATATGGGCGCAGCTTTTGGCAGCGGCGGTTCGGGCAGTTTGTTTGGTGCCAGCGGTAGCGCCAACTTTCTGTCGCGCACTACCGCCGTTTTAGCGACCGTGTTCTTCGTTTGCACGCTGGCGTTGGCCTACTTCGGCAATTTGCGTCCAGCAGGCACCAACAGTGTCCTCGAGCGTGCTTCCGTTGAGGCTCCGGCAGCGGCCAGTGCACCGGCTCCCGCCGCATCGGGCGCGGCCCAGATCCCGTCCAACTAAGCCACCGGATAAATCGCTTACAGGGGGAAAGCACCCCTAAATCAGGGTAAACTCTAGGTCTCGTTGGAACGTAAAAATAGCCGTAAGGTACCTCACGCGATCCAGACAAAGTAGAGCCGCCGTCGTGGTGAAATTGGTAGACACGCTATCTTGAGGTGGTAGTGGCGAAAGCTGTGCGAGTTCGAGTCTCGCCGACGGCACCAAAGCAAAAATGCGCGGCCTTGGCTTGCAAGGCCAGCGCAAGGATCGGCGATCAGAATTTGGCTATGAACTTGGATCAATACCTCCCCGTCTTGTTGTTCATCCTGGTCGGCGTTGGCGTCGGCATCGTTCCGCAGGTGCTGGGCTATATCTTGGGCCCCAACCGTCCCGATTCGGCAAAAAACTCCCCTTATGAGTGTGGTTTCGAGGCGTTTGAAGACGCCCGGATGAAATTTGATGTGCGCTATTACCTGGTTGCCATCCTCTTCATTTTGTTCGACCTAGAAATTGCGTTTCTGTTTCCCTGGGCGGTTTCGCTCAACGAGATTGGCCCTACGGGCTTCTGGTCGGTGATGGTTTTTCTGGCCATTCTGGTCGTGGGTTTTGCCTACGAGTGGAAAAAAGGCGCCCTGGATTGGGAGTAGGTAAATGATTGAAGGCATCCTCAACGAAGGTTTTGTCACCACGAGTTACGACTCGGTGTCGAACTGGGCAAAAACCGGCTCCATTTGGCCCATGACCTTTGGGCTGGCCTGCTGCGCCGTGGAAATGATGCACGCCGCTGCCGCGCGTTACGACATCAGCCGTTTTGGATCCGAAGTGTTTCGCGCCAGTCCGCGTCAATCCGATTTGATGATTGTGGCTGGCACCCTGTGCAACAAAATGGCCCCCGCTTTGCGCAAGGTTTACGACCAGATGTCCGAGCCGCGCTGGGTGATCAGCATGGGCTCTTGCGCCAATGGTGGCGGCTATTACCACTACAGCTACTCCGTAGTGCGGGGCTGCGACCGCATCGTGCCGGTAGATGTTTACGTTCCCGGTTGCCCGCCGACCGCCGAGGCGCTGATTTATGGCATTTTGCAGCTACAGCAAAAAATCCGCCGCACTGAAACCATTGCCCGGGCCTGAGCATCGACATGACTGACTTTTCTGTTCGCCCTGGAGACACCCAAGTTGCAGTGGCGCGTGCGCTGGGTGGTATGGCCAAGCGTATTTCTATCCAACTCGGTGAGTTGACGGTGCACGTCGGTGCTGGGGACTATCACGCGGCGGCCCTGTTGCTGCGTGATGAACCGGGCTGCCAGTTCGAGCAAATGGTTGACCTCTGTGCGGTCGATTATTCAGAGTACGGCAACGCCGTTCACGAAGGGCCTCGCTACTGCGTGGTGGTTCATTTGCTCTCCGTCAGTCTGAACCAGCGCGTGCGGCTCAAGGTTTTTGCCCTTGACGACGACATGCCGATAGTGGACTCGATTAACGACGTCTGGAATGCGGCGAACTGGTTTGAGCGCGAGGCGTTCGACCTGTTTGGCGTGGTTTTTGAGGGTCACGACGACCTGCGCCGCATCCTGACCGACTACGGTTTTATCGGCCACCCGTTTCGCAAAGATTTTCCGACCACCGGCCACGTGGAGATGCGCTATGACGCCGAGCAGGCGCGCGTGGTCTACCAGCCGGTGACGATCGAGACCCGCGAAATTACCCCGCGCATCATCCGGGAAGACAAATACGGAGGCCTGCATTAGGCATTGTTTGCATGGCTGAAATCAAGAATTACACCCTGAACTTTGGACCCCAGCATCCGGCTGCGCACGGCGTGCTGCGTCTGGTGCTTGAGCTTGATGGCGAAGTGATCCAGCGCGCCGATCCTCACATTGGCCTGCTGCACCGCGCCACCGAAAAGCTGGCGGAGACCAAGACCTACATGCAGGCCTTGCCCTATATGGACCGGCTTGATTACGTGTCCATGATGTGCAACGAGCACGCTTATTGCCTGGCGATCGAAAAGCTCTTGGGCATCGCGGTGCCGGTCCGCGCCCAGTACATCCGTGTGATGTATGCAGAGATCACCCGACTGCTCAACCACCTGATGTGGCTGGGTTCGCACGGCAATGACTGCGGTAGTTCCACCATTTTGATCTACACGTTTCGCGAGCGTGAGGCTTTGTTTGACATGTACGAGGCCGCCAGTGGCGCGCGCATGCACGCGGCCTACTTCCGCCCGGGCGGTGTGTACCGCGACCTGCCGGACACCATGCCCCAGTTCAAGGCCAGCCGCGTGCGCAACGCCAAGGGCGTGGCAGAGCTCAACAAGAATCGCCAAGGCTCGCTGCTCGACTTTATTGGTGACTTCACCCAGCGCTTTCCGAAGTGCTTGGAGGAATACCACACGCTTCTGACCGACAACCGCATCTGGAAGCAGCGCACCGTCAACATTGGCATCGTCACGCCGGAGCGGGCGCTCAACATGGGCTTTACCGGCCCGATGTTGCGCGGCTCCGGTATTGCATGGGACTTGCGCAAAAAGCAGCCCTACGACGTGTATTCGGAGATGGACTTCGACATCCCGGTAGGTAAAACCGGCGACGTTTACGACCGCTACCTGGTGCGCATGGAAGAAATGAAGCAGTCCAACCACATCATCAAGCAGTGCGTGAAATGGTTGCAGGCCAACCCCGGCCCAGTCATAACCGACAACCACAAGGTGGCGGCGCCTTCGCGCGAGGAAATGAAAAGCAATATGGAAGGCTTGATCCACCATTTCAAGCTGTTTACCGAGGGCTTTCATGTGCCTGAGGGCGAGGCCTACGCGGCCGTCGAACACCCCAAAGGCGAGTTTGGCATCTACATCGTCAGCGACGGTGCCAATAAGCCCTACCGCCTGAAGATTCGGCCCCCGGGTTTTGCACATTTGGCTGGTCTCAATGAGATGGCCAAGGGCCACATGATTGCCGACGCGGTGTCCATCATTGGCACCATGGACATTGTTTTTGGAGAGATTGACCGATGATCTCGGACGCCACCAAAGCGCGCTTCGACCGCGAAGTTGCCAAGTTTCCTGCGGACCAAAGACAGTCTGCGGTGATGGCCTGTCTGGCCATCGTGCAGCAGGAACTGGGCTGGGTCAGCCCCGAGAGCGAACAGGCGGTTGCTTCGCACCTGGGCATGGCGCCCATGGCGGTACACGAGGTCACCACCTTTTACAACATGTACAACCAAAAGCCGCTGGGCAAGTACAAGCTCAATGTGTGTACCAATTTGCCCTGCCAACTGCGCGGTGGCGCGCAAGCCCTGGCGCATCTGGAGCACAAGCTTGGCATCCATGTGGGTCAAACAACCCCCGACGGTCTGATCACCCTGCAGCCCAGCGAATGCCAGGGCGCTTGCGCCGATGCGCCGGTGCTGCTGGTCAACGACCGCACCATGTGCAGCTTTATGGGCAATGACAAATTGGACCAGTTGGTTGACGGTCTGAAGGCAGCGGAGGGCGCGCTGTGAACGTTCACCAACTGCTGTCTCAATTCCAGGCCACCGGCCTCGAATCGTCGTTCCACGGACGCCACATTGCGCCGCAAATCATGGCCGACCTGAACGGCGCCAATTGGGGCTTAGAGGATTACGTCGCGCGCGGTGGTTACGCCGCATTGCGCAAAATCTTGGGCAAAGACGGCGGCGATGGCGTGACCCAAGACCAGGTGATTGCCACGGTCAAAGAGTCGGGTTTGCGCGGGCGCGGTGGCGCGGGTTTCCCGACTGGGCTGAAGTGGAGCTTTATGCCGCGCCAGTTCCCGGGCCAAAAATACCTGGTCTGCAATTCGGACGAAGGCGAACCGGGCACCTGCAAAGACCGTGACATCATGCAGTTCAACCCGCATGCAGTCATTGAAGGCATGGCGATTGCAGCTTTTGCCATGGGCATCAACGTGGGCTACAACTACATCCACGGCGAAATTTTCCAAACCTATGAGCGCTTCGAAGCCGCCTTGGAACAAGCGCTCGCTGCGGGCTTTCTGGGTGATGCGATCATGGGCAGCAGCTTTAACTTTCA
>CAMDKE010000180.1 GCA_945901215.1 Comamonas sp. lk | reverse complement strand
GCAGCGGTGGCGGCAGTCCATATGCTTTTCAAGGGGCTGACTCCATGTCTACCCCCACGTCGCAACCCTACCGGCCAGAAAATGTGGGCAACGATGCGTCAGCCCGGCCTTGGGAGCAGCCTGCCACCGGTTTTTCAAGTTCACCAGGCGCCTCGGGTTCCATGATCGGATCATCGCTGCTTGGCTCGCAAACCTGGGGCGTGCCCGCCGGTTTCGACACTGAAGGCTTCATCCAGGCCGCCAAGGCCAATTTCATTACCCTGCAAGCCGCTTGGGACAAGTCTGACATCACAAGCCTGCGCGCGATGATGACCGACGGGATGTTGTCGGAGATAAAAACCCAGCTCAGCGAGCGCGAAACCCATACCGGCGCCCAGCCCAACCATACCGACGTGCAGGCGCTTGACGCCCGCTTGTTAGGCATTGAAGAGTTGGCAGACGAGTATCTGGCCAGCGTGGAGTTCACGGGCATGATCCGGGAAAACTCGGCATCGACGCCCAGCCCGTTTCGTGAGGTGTGGAATATGACCAAGCCCAAGAGCGGTGGCGGTTGGTTGGTGGCGGGGGTGCAGGCGCTGCAATAAGCGCACCGGTCCCAATCCAAGGTCTCAAAAGCGTGCGCCGGCGCGCACATCGGGAATAATCGGGGACTATGGCAACACAGTCCCCTTTTTCTTCGTTTGAGACTTTTTTGCAAGAGTTCAAGTTCCCATTGACCCCGCCCGCTTGGGTGATCGAAGAGTCCCAAAGGCGCATGGTGTTGCTGGTCAACCATGTGTTGATGCAGGAGCCCCAGGCCAACAGCCGCTTAGCCCGCCAAGCCGGGCGCCATATTCGGGTGCAGTGGGGTCCGCTGGTTTTTCCCATCACCATTACGCCTGCAGGCTTGCTGGAACTGACAGCCGATCCGGTTGATGCCGATTTGACCTTGACGCTCACCGAAACCTCACCCTGGCCCCTGGTTCAGGCGCTGTTGCAGGGGGGCAAACCGGCTGTTCGGGTAGAGGGCGATGTGCAGCTCGCGGGCGAAGTGAATTGGTTGATCGACCATGTGCGTTGGGATATAGAGGCTGATGTGGCTCGCCTGCTGGGCGACGTGCCAGCCCACCTGCTAGTGCAAAACTGCCGCAATCTGGCCCAGGCTTTGCGCAGTTTTGTGGATCGTCGCGCCAGTGCCGCAAAAGCCGGCGCTGCGCCCGAAGGCCGTGCATGACCCGGCTCTTTCGCGGCGCGTTCATCCTGTATGTGGTGCTGCGCTATGGTTTGGATGTGCTGCTGCTGGGCAGCATCCAAAGGCCGTGGGCACGCATGTTGGTGCGCGTGTTGGCCACGGGTCGCCGTCTGGATACGCCCCGCGCCGAGCGCCTGCGCTTGGCTTTGGAACATTTAGGCCCCATTTTTGTCAAACTCGGTCAGGTCTTGTCCACCCGCCGTGACCTTTTGCCCGCCGATATCGCGCTGGAGCTGGCCAAATTACAGGACAGGGTCGCACCTTTTGCGTCCGATCTGGCGGTGGCTGCTGTCGAGCGTGCTTTGGGCAAGCCCCTTAACCAGCTGTTTGTTTCGTTTGACCACACTCCTGTGGCCAGTGCCTCCATTGCGCAGGTGCACCGTGCGGTAGTGCGCCAGTCCAATGGCCAGGAGCGCAACGTGGCCGTCAAGGTGCTGCGTCCCGGCATGCTCCAAGCCATTGACAAAGACCTGGCCTTGATGCGCCTGATGGCCAGCACGGTGGAGTGGCTTTCAACCGACGGCCGACGCCTAAAGCCCCGAGAGGTGGTGGCCGAATTCGACAAGTACCTGCATGATGAGCTGGACTTGGTGCGGGAGGCCTCCAGTGCCGCCCAGTTGCGCCGCAACATGGAGGGCCTTAACCTGGTGCTCATTCCTGAGATGTTGTGGGACTATTGCACCACCAGTGTTTTAGTTATGGAGTGGATGGACGGCATTCCCATTAACCAAGTAGACAAGTTGCGCCAAGCCGGTGTCGATATTCCCAAACTCGCGCGCGATGGTGTCACCCTGTTTTTTACCCAGGTCTTTCGGGACGGGTTTTTCCACGCCGATATGCACCCCGGCAACATCTTGGTCAGCGTCGATTCGCGCACTTTTGGCCGCTATATCTCGCTGGACTTTGGCATTGTGGGCACACTCACGGCGGTGGACAAGGACTACCTGGCCCAAAACTTTGTGGCATTTTTTCGGCGTGACTACAAACGCGTGGCCCAGTTGCACATTGAATCGGGCTGGGTACCGGCAGCCACGCGGGTCGACGAGCTGGAGGCGGCCGTGCGTGCCGTATGCGAGCCCTACTTTGACCGACCGCTGAAAGAAATTTCACTAGGGCTGGTGCTCATGCGCTTGTTCCAGACCTCGCGCCGCTTCCAAGTCGAGATCCAACCCCAGCTGGTTTTGCTGCAAAAAACCCTGCTTAACGTGGAAGGCCTGGGGCGCGATCTGGATCCTGAGCTCGATTTGTGGGCCACTGCCAAGCCGTTTTTAGAGCAGTGGATGGTCAAGCAGGTCGGCCCGCAAAGGCTTTGGACCGAACTCAAGGCCCAGGCGCCCCAGTACGCCAAGCTGCTGCCAGAGCTGCCGCTGCTCTTTCACACGTTTTTGCAGCGAGGCGGCGCCGACGCGCGCGAACGGGCTTTGCTCGAGCAATTGGTGCGCGAGCAGCAGAGGACGCAAACCTGGTTAAAGCGGCTTTTGTACATCGGCGCTGGTTTTGTGCTGGGTGTACTGGCCATGCCCCTGCTTTGGAAACTGCATATTTGGTAGCTGGCAACCTATAATCGAAGGCTTTGCCACCCGACCGTCAGAGGCCCTACGCTATGCCCATATACGCCTACAAGTGCGAATCCTGTGGATTTGCCAAGGACGTTTTGCAAAAAATTTCCGACGCGCCCCTGTCGGATTGCCCAAGCTGCAGCAAACCCGAATTCAAAAAGCAAGTGACTGCGGCGGGTTTCCAACTCAAGGGATCGGGTTGGTACGTTACCGATTTTCGTGGCGACAAAAACACCGGCGCGGCTAAGCAGGATGCCCCTGAGACCACACCTGCCGGCGATGGCGCCAATGTGGCAGGGGCTGCTGCGTCCGATTCTGCTGCACCTGCCGCCACGCCCGCCGTGACCCCTGCTGCCCCTGCAACGGCAGCGCCAACGGCCTCAGGCCCTGCGCCTTCTGCGGCGGCCAGCAGCTGAACCTTTGTTGCCGCAACTTCGGATTGGATAGACCGTGCCGTTCAAAAAATACCTGCTTACAGGCCTGATGGTCTGGCTTCCCTTGGCAATCACGATTTGGGTCTTGCTGTGGATGACCAGCGTGCTCGATGGCCTGTTTGGCAGTTTTCTTTCTGCACTGTCGGCGGTGTCGTCCGACGCCATGGGCGTCTCGCTGGAACGTTTGCGCCATATTCCGGGCTTGGGCGTGATACTGGTCTTGGGCTTTAT
The DNA here is from genome assembly GCA_945901215.1 of Comamonas sp. lk. Classification (GTDB taxonomy): domain Bacteria; phylum Pseudomonadota; class Gammaproteobacteria; order Burkholderiales; family Burkholderiaceae_C; genus Allorhodoferax. The sequence continues at coordinate 2,574 of CAMDKE010000180.1, read as the reverse complement.
GCTGCTGACCGGGGCGCTGGTGTCCAACGTGGCAGGGCGTTGGTGGCTCAAGCATTGGAACCGTTTGTTTACCCACATACCGGTCGTCAAGTCGATTTACAACAGTGTCAAAAAGGTTTCGGACACCCTGTTCTCCAGCAATGGCAATGCGTTTCGTACCGCCTTGCTGGTGCAGTTTCCGCGCCAAGGCAGTTGGACGATTGCCTTTCAGACCGGTGTGCCTGATGGTGAAGTGGCGCAGCACTTAGCGGGAGACTTTGTCAGCGTCTATGTGCCCACCACGCCCAATCCCACGGGCGGTTATTTCTTGTTGCTTCCACGCGCCGAGGTGATCGAACTCGATATGAGCGTCGACGAAGCGCTGACCTATGTGATTTCGATGGGCTCGGTTTCCCCCACCGTGCGTCCCGAACCGGTCGCTGCTGCTGCCACGAACCCCTAACCATTCCTTGATTGCCCCCTTTGGGCTCTGAAAGCACGCCATGGCCATGCGCTCCCATTATTGCGGTCTCGTGACCGATGCCCTGTTGGGCCAAACCGTTTCCCTGTGCGGCTGGGTGAATCGCCGACGCGACCACGGCGGTGTTATTTTTGTCGACCTGCGCGACCGCGAAGGCTATGTGCAGGTGGTCTGCGACCCTGACCGTGCTGGTATGTTCAAGACAGCTGAAGGCCTGCGCAACGAGTTTTGCGTGCAAGTTAAGGGCCTGGTGCGCGCCCGCCCGGAAGGCACGGTCAACGACAACCTCAAGAGCGGCAAGATTGAAGTGCTCTGCCACGAGCTGATCGTGCTCAACCCCTCGGTGACGCCACCCTTCCAGATCGACGACGACAACCTGTCTGAGACCACGCGCCTGACGCACCGGGTGCTCGACCTGCGCCGCCCCTACATGCAAAACAACTTGATGCTGCGTTACCGCGTCTCCATGGAAGTGCGTAAGTTTCTCGATGCCAACGGCTTTGTAGACATTGAGACTCCTATGCTGACCAAAAGTACGCCTGAAGGTGCGCGCGACTACTTGGTTCCCAGCCGTGTGCACGACGGCCAGTTTTTTGCGCTGCCCCAGTCGCCCCAGTTGTTTAAGCAACTGCTGATGGTGGCCGGGTTCGACCGCTACTACCAGATCACAAAGTGCTTCCGCGATGAAGACCTGCGCGCTGATCGGCAGCCTGAGTTCACGCAGATTGATATCGAGACCTCTTTCCTTGACGAAGAAGAGATCCGCGACATGTTCCAAGGCATGATCACCACCGTGTTCAAGAACACGATTGGCGTGGACCTGGGTGATTTTCCGGTCATGAGCTATGCCGATGCCATGCACATCTATGGCTCAGACAAGCCTGATTTGCGCGTCAAGCTGTCGTTCACCGAGCTAACCGACGTGATGGCCGATGTGGACTTTAAGGTTTTCTCGGGCGCTGCCAATATGAAGGGCGGGCGCGTGGTCGCACTGCGTGTGCCGGGAGGTTCGGTCGAAACTGGCGGCATTAGCCGCGGCGAGATCGACGCCTACACCGAGTTTGTCAAAATATACGGCGCCAAAGGTCTGGCCTATATCCGGGTCAATGACATCTCCAAAGGTCCGTGCCCGCAGGGCCCCTCGCGGTGGCCGGGCCTGCAAAGCCCCATCGTCAAAAACATCCATGACAAAGCCATTGCCGAATTGCTTGCGCGCACCGGCGCGCAAGACGGCGACCTGATTTTCTTTGGCGCAGACAAGGAAAAAATCGTCAACGACGCCATCGGTGCACTGCGCCTCAAAGTAGGTCACAGCGAGTTTGGCAAAAAGAACGGCCTTTTCGAGACCGGCTGGCGCCCCATGTGGGTGGTGGACTTCCCGATGTTCGAGTACGACGAAGAAGCGCAGCGCTACACCGCCACGCACCACCCGTTTACCGCTCCCAAAGACGGCCACGAAGACTGGATGGTCACCGCGCCTGAGAAGTGCATCTCCAAGGGCTATGACATGGTGCTCAACGGCTGGGAAATGGGCGGCGGATCGGTGCGTATCCACCGCGCCGATGTGCAACAAAAAGTCTTTGATGCCCTGAAAATTACGCCCGAAGAAGCGCAGCTCAAGTTTGGCTTTTTGCTCGACGCCCTGCAATACGGTGCGCCGCCGCACGGCGGCCTGGCCTTTGGTCTGGACCGGGTGGTCACACTGATGACAGGCGCGGATTCGATCCGTGACGTGATCGCCTTCCCCAAAACCCAGCGCGCCCAGTGCTTGCTCACCCAAGCGCCCAGTCCGGTGGACGAAAAGCAGCTGCGCGAATTGCACATTCGCTTGCGAAGCGTCGATCCTGTCAAAGCGGCTGGTTAGTCGACGGTTCGGGCGGTCTGGGGCTGCCCAGGCCTCTACACCTCGAGGTTGTCGATCAAGCGGGTGTTTCCCAGTCGCGCTGCGGCCAGCACCACCATGGCGTCCCCTGGCGCGGGCGCTTGCAGGTCCGAGCGGCGGCGCAGGGCCACGTAATCGGGCTTCCAGCCGGTGCTGCGCAGGTTCTCCATGGCCGCATCTTGCAGGGCCTGCACGCAGGTCTGGCCACCGCGAACCGCTTGGGCCACCGTGC
>CAMDKE010000179.1 GCA_945901215.1 Comamonas sp. lk | reverse complement strand
TGACCGGCAACGCCGGCGCCAACCGACTGCAGGGTGGCGCGGGCAACGACACCTTAAACGGCGGCGGGGGCACGACAAACGACACTGCGGCTTACACCGCCAACAAGGCCAACTACACCGTCACCCGCAGTGCAGGCGTCTGGACGGTCAAGGACAACATCGGTAACGAAGGAGCCGACACGCTCACCGGCATAGAGTTCATCGCCTTTGCCGACCAAACCATTGACGCCAACCACGCCTCCACAGGCATGGTGAAGATCAGTGGCGTCGCCAAACAAAACAAAACTCTCACCGCCAGCAACACCCTGGCCGATGCTGACGGCATGGGCACAGTGAGCTACCAGTGGAGCGCCGACGGTGTGGCGATCAGCGGGGCTAGCTCTGCCACCCTCCAATTGAGCCAAGCCCATGTTGGCAAGGTCATTGCGGTTACAGCCTGGTATACCGACGCCTTGGGCACTGCTGAGTCGGTGGCTAGCAACAACACGGCCCCGGTGCTCAATGTGAACGACTTGTCTACCGGAGCCGTGAGCGTAGTCGGCGCTTTGCAACAAGGCCAAACCCTGACTGCCAGCAACAACCTGGCCGACGCAGACGGAATGGGCACGGTCAGCTACCAGTGGTTTAGCGCAGAAACCGGTGCCATTGCCGGGGCCAATGCGGCCAGCCTAACCCTGGGCCAAGCGCAGGTAGGCCAACATGTTTACGTTAAGGCCAGCTATACCGATGGCGGGGGCAAGCTCGAGAGCAAGGTCAGCACCTCCAAGGACGCAGTTTCCAATGTCAACGACGCCCCCACCGGCAGCGTACTGATTGACGGAAACATATGGGAAGGACAAACGCTAACGGCGCGCTCGGCCATCGGCGACGCCGACGGCTTGGGGGCCTTGCAATACCAGTGGCTGGCCGACGGGCAGGTCATTGACGACGCCGATGCCTCCACCCTGCTCCTAACATCCAACCTGGTGGGGCGGAGCATTTCGGTGCAATTGGCTTACCTGGACGGTGGCGATACCGAAGAATCGGTAACCAGTGCACCCACCGACGAGATCACGCCCAGAAACACCGCCGCCATTGGCAACGTACAAATGGCCGGCAGTGCAGCGCAATACCAGGTGCTTCAGGCCCAGGTCAACCTGCAAGACGACGATGGCTTAGGTGCCTTCAGCTTTAAGTGGTACGCCACCGATGCCAACGGGCAAAAAACCGCCATTGCCAACGCCACCAGCGAAACGCTGACCCTGCAGCAAGCGCAAGTGGGCAAACGCATCAGCGTCAATACAAGCTACACCGATGGACACGGTAACCTGGAAAGCGTCGACAGTGCGCTTTCAAGCGCGGTGGCCAATGTCAACGATCGTTCGACCGGCGTGGTCAGTATCACGGGCACGGCCAAGCAAGGCTCGGCCCTCAAAGCAAGTAACACGCTGGCCGATCTGGACGGCTTGGGCACGGTGAGCTACCAGTGGAAAGCAAATGGCACCGCCATTGCTGCGGCCACCACCGACACCCTAACCCTGACCCAAGCCCAAGTGGGCGCCAAGATCACTGTGACAGCCAGCTACGTAGACGGCTTTGGCGCTGCCGAGAGCAAAACCAGCATGTCCAGTAAAGCCGTGGTGAAGAGCAACGTAGCTCCAGTTATCAACAGTCTCTCGGCGGCAAATTTTTCAGAAAATGCCACAGGCATCGCTTACACCATAGCGGCCACCGACAAGGACGCCGCAACGGTGTTGAGCTACAGCCTGGGGGGCGCCGACGCCACGCTATTCAACGTCAACGCCAGCACCGGAGTGGTGACGTTCAAATCGGCGCCCAACTTTGAAGCACCCGCCGATGCAGGAGCGAACAACGTCTATGACGTGACCGTAGCCGCCAGCGACGGAAAACTGATCGCCACCAAGGCAGTAGCCATTACAGTAAGCAACGTCAACGAGGCGCCCACCATTGGCAGCCCCGCAACAGCGACTTTCGCAGAAATGGCCACCGGCACGGCTTACGCCGCAGCGGCTACCGACCCAGATGCAGGCACTACCTTAAATTACACGATCGGTGGCGCTGATGCGGCGCTTTTCAAAATCAATGCCAGCACGGGCGCCGTGTCATTCAAGGCTGCACCCAACTACGAAGCGCCTGCTGACGCCGGCGCTGACAATTTGTATGAAATTAGCGTTAGTGCAAGCGACGGTGCGCTATCAACAAGTAAATCTGTATCAATTTCGGTGAAAGATGTACTTGAAATTGGCCAATCGGTCATCGACCTGGGCAGTTACGGCAAGTTGATTGCCCCTGTGCAGGTGGACAAGGGGAACTGGTACTACTTTTGGGATATGAGCGGCAATGGAGTGGCTGGCAGCACCGGCGGGACATTAAATGGTGGCCTGGACACCACCACCCACAACGTGATCGATGGCCTGTTCAACAAGGACGTCAATGGAATCGTCAACAACTCGGTCAAGAACTTCGACGGCAACTTTGGCACAACCGATACCTATCGCTATGCGACCCTAAACGGCGTCAAACTAGCTCTGCCCACCATGGGTGGCACTAGCACATCAGGGCAACAGCTTGGCACCGCGGTTGGTAACGCCACGGCTGCTAACGGAAGCAACGCGGTCAATGCAAAGTACAACGACCTGCTGGCGGTCTGGGATGCCTACAACGGCACCGCGACTGGCAGCAAACTGTCGGGAACGCCTGCGAATTGGCAGGCAGACAATTATTGGTCCGCCACCGACGCCACAGGGGTCGGACATGGCACTGTGAACCTGAGCTCAGGCAACTTAACTAGCGCGGGCGATAACAATCTCTATTTCGTGGCTTTGCAAGTGCTAGGCTGAAGCCCAGCAGGTTCAGATGAATGTCCGCGCTCCGCCGGCGCGCCAAAGCGCGATGCCGACGTGTGCGCGGCGTCGGCACCACAGCCGCAGCGCTACAGAGGCATATCTCTGAGCGACTGAACCCATGCCATTTGCCCCGGCAGGCAGTGGCTGCGCAAATCGTATTGGTCTATGGCGAACTCGCGTGCCGCATGGCCCAGTCTTTTGCGCTCTTGGGGGTCTTCGCACAAGGCAATGACCTTGTTTGCAAAACCGGCCACGTCAAAGAAGTCAACCAACAGGCCCGTCTGGTTGTGCACTATGGCCTCCCGGACCGGTGGAGTATCGCTTGCCACGATGGCGCAGCCCGCGCTCATGGCTTCCAGCAGGCTCCAGCTCAATACAAAAGGGTAGGTAAGGTAGACGTGTACCGCAGAAAGCTGCAGCATCTGCACGAAGTCTGCATAGGCAATCTTGCCCAGAAAGTGCACGCGGTCCAGGTCAAGATCGGCCTTGACTTCGTCTAAAAACACCTGGCGCCAGCCTTTGGCGCTGCTGCCTGCTTCGCCGCTTTTGGCCGCTGGCAATGCCCCATAGCTCACGCCATCGCCACCCACAATAAGGACCCGCGCCCTAGGCCGCGCTTTAAGGATCGCCGGCAAGGCACGCATAAATATGTGGTAACCGCGGTAGGGCTCGAGGTTGCGGTTTACGAAGGTAATGATCTCATCGTTGCGCGTCAGGGTGATGGAGCCCTTGCGCGTTCCGAGGGTCATGGTGACGCCCGGGTTGGGTCGGATGTGCTGGGTGTCGATGCCGTCGTGCATGACCGCAATCTTGGAGCGAAAGGGCTCGGGGAACACCGAACGCTGCCAATGGGTGGGCGACAACCCCGCCTGGCTGATGGAAAAATGCAGATCGTAGTTGGCATTTTTTAAACGCAGGCGGCAGCCGTCATCTTCCTTGGCGGGAGACATCTCTGGGTCGAAACCCATGTCTGCGCCTTGCGCGTGGTAATAAAACTCACAGTAAATGCCCATTCGCGCTTGCGGCCAGACCTCTCGCAAAAACAAGCTCTCTCCCCAACCTGGATGGGCCACGATGACATCTGGAATGAATCCGCTGCGGCGCAGTTGTTTGGCTGCCAGGTAGGCAGCCTCGCCTCGGTAGACCTTGGCTTCGAGATCGCTGAGCCAGCGGTGGGATTGGCCCGACGGCTGCCCGCTCAGGGTGTAGGGAAACAACTCAACGCCTTCCATGGGCTGGCACGCATTGATGTGCATGGCCACCACATGGTGGCCCGCAAGCGCGGCCATGGCCGGTGCCAGGCGTTTGAACTGTCCGGGAAAATTTTGGTGGAGAAAAAGAAGGTTCACGCGCGTCGAACTCGTGCTGAGGTAGTTCCCCGACGGCCTAGGCGCGTGTTGACACCTTTCCCCCTATGGTTTGGATTTAGATTTGGGTTCGTTTGCAATTGCCGGTGCAGCGGCTGGTTCAGCGGCGGGGGCAACGGCTGGTGCAGGATCATTTTTCTTGAGGATGCCTTGGTCCACCATCCTGGCAATAACCTGGTTCATTTGTTCTGTGGAGCGCAAAAAACCTTGGATGGACATGGCCATGCCGCCTACTTTTTGAACTGTGGGCGGCGTGTTTGCTGCACCTTGTATGGCGGTGACCAGATCAAAGCGGACCACACCATCGACTAAGGTGATGTTGTCAAAACCATCCACGAAAACTGAGGATTGCGACATGTTTTACTCCGGGTAGTTGGGAAGTGTTATGGGTTTGAAGACGAAACGCGGCAATGATACAGGCTCGGAAATGGCGCGCGCCTTTCATATCGACATGGATTCTGCAAAACCGGTGCGCTTGCCTATTCTGCAGCCCCTACCGGGAAAATGTGCAATGTTTCCGCCTGTAGCAGCTGGGTTTTTGGCGAAATATGTCCAGCCGTCCACCGGTTCTGGTTTGCCGTCATTCAATTAGAACCGGGTTCTAAAACCTAGTGCAAAGAAGTCTTGGCCATTGGCCCCATAGTTATTGATAAGGTCATAGATGGAGCAGCGGTGATGCAGTCTTGCAAACAATTCCAACCGATCTTGCCTGGGTCTGGAAACCGCGAGTTCAATGAAAAGGAAGTTCAGCCACTGGCTGCCATTGCCACCCGCGCCAAGTTCCAGCGGGCTAATGCTGCTGGTGTATGACACGCCCAGTGGAGCGAGCCGCAAGTCTGTTCGCAACACCTCATGCCATGGGAAACCGCTGATGCGCAAAGCAGGTGCACCGGCAATTTCTGTTAGCGATGCCAGTCCACCCTGCTGACCAACCATGAAATCCCACTCAATCGCAATTGGCCAGTTTTTTGAGGTCCATACCGGTTTGGTAGCCGTCACAGCCAGCAAATACTGCTCCTTGAAATCTGCCCGTCCGTTGACAAAGCCTGCCGGCTCGGTGTCGTAGTACTTACCAGCATACACACCCCACTTCCAGGTATCGTCCTGGGCATGGGCACCGAGAGAAAAAACACATGCGGCAAAAAGCACCGCTAACCTTCCAAACGGAAGGCGTAACCAAAGCATGCTGGCAGATAAGGATAAGAAGTCCAGGCGCATGAGGCAAAGTATCCCATGGGTTTGAGGCTTCGAAACATGTTTGGCCCAGGCTAGACCGCGTCCCGGCAACTTGTGCATCCAGCTCGATACGCTCATCAAAGCGGCCAGTGCCGTTGGAAGAACGGCAGAAATTCAGCTGAAAACGGATGCCCAATCAAGACATTGCATCTGCAACCAGGTCGATGGCCAGACGGACCTTGCTGATCATGTCGCCCGGAGCGCCTGAATCGAGCGGTCGGATGCGAGCCTAGGGACAGACATTTTAAGCAACCTTACCGCTTTGGCTTGGTCAGCGGGTATCTGTCTTTTCAAGAAAAGTTTAATAATCAGCTATTCATTAACATACACTGAGTTAAATATGTTGTAGCTTTTAGTAATTTTTTTAGGGTGTTTATGAAACGTCTTTTCGCCATCGCGATTTGCTTGTTCGTGCTGCCAGTATTTGCCAGTGATGCACCATCAGGTTTTCTGAGCGACTACGGTCGCTTGGCCAAGGAAGGTTCTATTCGCGCACGCTACCTTGGCTACACGGCGCCGGGTGCAGCGGCCGTCAAGAGTCCGGCCGTTTATGTGACGCCGCTGGGCCGCTTTCCCGTGGCCGCGAAGTTTGGT
>CAMDKE010000178.1 GCA_945901215.1 Comamonas sp. lk | reverse complement strand
CCTGGCCCCACCAGCACAAAGTCGTTGTACATCACGGGGTAGCGTTTGATGGCAAACCCTTCAGCCACCACTTTTTCCTCAGCCACCTGGTCGTGCACGAACAGCACATCGGCGTCGCCCCGGCGGCCCATGTCAATCGCCTGGCCGGTGCCCAGAGCCACTACCTTCACCTGAACGCCTGTGGCCTGGGAAAACGCCGGCAGCAGGTGCGAAAAAAGCCCCGATTGCTCGGTCGATGTGGTGGACGCCATCACCAGTACCGGCGCGGTTTGGGCGTGCGCCATCGGGGTCACTAGCAGGGCGCATGCCGCCAGACCTGCGGCGGCCCAACCCAGCGTTTGGTAGATCCAGGGTTTCAACATGACGGTCATAACAACTCTCCTTTAAGAAAATGGTGTGCGCTGGGGCAATGCGCCTGCAAGACAAGGGGATCAAAAAACTGCTCGACCGGCAAATCGGCCAGCAAGCGGCCGCGCTCCAGGTACACGACACGCGTGGCCATGCGCTTGACCTGGCCCAGGTTGTGGCTGGCAAACACGACGGTTGCCTCGGCATGGGCCTGGCAAAAAGCCTGCAACAAGTTTTCCACCTCGCCTTTAGCGTAAGGGTCCAGACTGGCGGTGGGCTCATCGAGCAGCAGCAACTGTGGCTCCAGCGCCCAGGCGCGCGCAATGGCCACCCGCTGCTGCTGACCGCCCGACAGGGTTTGGGCCTTGCGCGGGGCCAAGGAACCCAAGCCCAGCTGTTCGAGCACATCGAGCGCCTGGCGCTTGGCCAGTGCCCAGGGCTTGCCACGCAGCCAAAGCCCCAATGCCACGTGGCTGCCGACCGACATACGCAGCATATGGGGGCGTTGAAACAACATAGCCTGGCGCAGGGCAGGCGCCCGCACCACCGAACCCTCGCATACTTCCAATAAGCCGTGCACCAGGCGCAGCAAGGTGCTCTTTCCCGCGCCGTTGGAGCCCACCACCGCCACCCGTTCGCCGGGCAAGAGGCACAGACTGATGTGGCTCAACGTGCGCACGTACTTGTCCTGTCCGCCCCTAAGGCCGCGTCCGTCCGCACCAAGCACCACGCTGGCGTCCGCCACTCGCACCAATGTATTCATAGCGCCGCGCCCTCCGACATGGCCAAACGTTGCCGGGCGCCCCCCTCCTTGCCAATCCAGCGCCTAAGCATGGCCACCAAAGCGTTGAGTAGCAGCACCACGCCCAGCAAAACCATGCCCAGCGCCAGCGCCAGCGGCAAGTCGCCCTTGGACGTTTCCAGCGCAATGGCCGTCGTCATCACCCGGGTAAATCCCTCAATATTGCCGCCCACAATCATCACCGCACCCACTTCGGATATGGCCCGCCCGAAGGCGGCGATCACCACCATCAGCAAAGCGTGGCGCTCGTCCCATGCCAGTAGCGCGCTGCGCAACAAGGTGCCTGCGCCCAAAGAGCGCAGCTGCTCGCCATGCAGGTGCTCGGCGTCTTGCACCGTCTGGCGCGTCAGCGCCATCACCACGGGCAACACCAGCATGGCCTGCGCCAACACCATGGCTTTGAAACTGAAAAGCCAACCCAAAAAGCCCAGGGGGCCGGAGCGCGACAACAGCAAATACACCAGCAAGCCGACCACTACCGACGGCACGGCCAGCGCCGTGTTGAGCAGGGTGAGCACCAGCGTGCGGCCGGCAAACTGGGCCAGACCCAGCCATGCGCCCAGCACCAACCCCAGGCTGCAAGCCAGCGCGCAAGCGCAGGCGCTGACCGACAAAGAGCGGCCGACGATGGCTAAAAATGCCGGGTCTAAAGAGAGGAGGAGATGCAGCGCGGTCTGCGCGCTTTGGGTGAATGAACTCATAAACTGCTGTATCGTATCCACGGCCCTGATAACCGACCATATGAAACACTTTGCATAGGCTTCAATTTCACTACACCCTGAGCCGCGACAACACGCCCGCGCAGGTGCGCAACCCCTTGATCGATCTGCTCCAGGCGGTGGCCACAGGGGGCTCGATATCGGCTGCGGCGCGCACGCTGAATTTGTCCTACCGCCATGTCTGGGGTGAACTCAAGCGCTGGGAAGACGAACTGGGTAACGAGTTGCTGGTGTGGGACAAGGGCAAGTCCGCGCGACTGAGTGAATTCGGGGCCAAATTGATGTGGGCCGAGCGCCAGGCCCAGGCCCGGCTGGCCCCCCAAATCGAAGCCCTGCGAGCCGATCTGGAGCGCGCTTTTGCCGTGGCTTTTGATGCAGATTCGCACGTGCTGACGCTGTACGCCAGCCATGATGACGGCCTTGCGGCCCTGCGCGAGCATGCCTTGGCCTGGGGCCTGGACGGCGCTGGGCAATTGCACCTGGATATCCGTTTTTGTGGCAGCGTAGACGCCATACGAGCGCTCAACGAAGGCCGCTGCGCACTGGCGGGCTTTCACACGCTGCAACATCCCGCACCGGGCAGTCTGGCCGAGCGCACCTACAAGCCGCTCTTGAAACCGGGTTTGCACAAAATCATTGGCTTCGCAGTGCGAACCCAAGGTCTGATGGTGGCAGCGGGCAATCCGCTGGCACTGCGCAGCTTGCACGATGTGCAGCGCACGCAGGCGCGCTTCGTCAACCGCGCGCTGGGCACCGGCACCCGTGTGGTGTTAGACGAACTGCTCAGCCAACAGAGACTGCCCAGTACTGAGATTTTGGGCTACGGGCGCACCGAACCCAGCCACACGGCCGTAGCGCATGCAGTTGCCAGCGCCAGTGCCGACGTGGGCTTGGGCATTGCCGCCGCAGCCCACGCGCAAGGACTGGACTTTGTGCCACTGGTGCAAGAGAGCTACCACCTGGTCTGCCTGAAATCGGCGCTTGAAGAACCTGCCATCGCCGCGCTGCGGGCGCTATTGCAAACCCCCGAGTGGCAAACCACGCTGCGCCAGGTGGGCGACTACGTACCAGAGCACTGCGGCCAGGTACAAGCCTTACGTAGGGTCCTGCCTTGGTGGGACTTCACAAAGCCCAAAACGAATGCTACTTGAGCCTGCGAAGCGCAAATGCACTCAGCCGCCACCACGCTGCATATACAGGTCAAAACGCTTCATGAACTGGTAACGCAGGGGCTCGTCCACGCCCGCAAAGCGAAACTGCACCAACAAGCGGGGAATCTGTGCCAAAGCAATGGTACGGGGTTCTAACACCTGCCATTTCAGGCCCAAGGCACCGTCGCCAACGCGCACACCCGCCGTTTGACCCTGTAGCTTCCAGTGCAACGTGCCGATGGCGTTGGGCAGCCAACGCAGCCAGTCGGCCTCGGTACAGCCCATTTCGCGCTCGAAACGTTCTTCGTAAAACGACTGCATTAGCTAAAGTTAACGCAAACGTGCGATCTAGCCACCGGCGATCGGAGGCCAGATTGCCAGCGCGTCGCCTTCCTTGAGTGTCTTGCTCATGCGGTCTTCGGGCGCCACATAACTGCCGTTAACCAGCACCAAATGCACCATTTTTTCCGGCAAGCCAAAGGGCTCAATGATTTGGGCAATGGTCGCGTCGGGTTCGACGTCGATCTCGATGACGTTGGTGTAACGCGCCTGTTGGGGCAAAAACTCTGTCAGCGATGCAAAAAGCTTGAAAATTATCTTCATTCTTGCATGCTAACGCCGACGGGCGTCTTGGGCACCCGACCACTCGCCTTGGGCCTGAACACAGGCCAGATACGCCGCGGCGATTTGGGTCGGATCGTTTTGCAAGGCTGCCTTCCAGGACCCCAAATGCGCCTTGGAATCCACCAAGCCCCGCAGCACGCCGATATGTTCAGTCCAGCCCACCGAGTTGCAACCCACCAGCACGTCGCCATCGAATTGCAGGCTCAGGTGGCGCGCAGCCGCTTGGTCGGTCACCTCGACATGCTCGCCGCCAGCAACCCCTTGCCATTGACCAAAACTCGTGGATATCAAACCCAGGGTATCCAAAACGTTGATTTGTGGCACCTGTTTGAGTTCGGCGCTGGCGTCACGTCCGTGCGCAAAGTCCAGCATATTGATAGCAGCGATGCGCGCCTGCTCGGCTGCGTTGGGCTGAATGGCGCTTACCACCGTGGTGCCACTGACCAAGTCAAAGGCCTCGGCGCAATCGCCGGCGGCAAATACGCCCGGGGCACTGGTGCGCAAATACGAGTCGGTGACAACACCCAGTTTGCACTGAATGCCGCTATGGTCAAGGAAGTCTATGCACGGTTTGACGCCCGTGGCGCTGATGACCAAGTCCGCCTCCACCGTTTGTCCGTTGGAGAGTTTCACTCGCAAAGCAGAAGGCTGCTCGCCCGCCACCGGTTCAGTCTCGCCCATTCCCAGAAGGTTTCCCAAGCGCTGGAGCAAACCAGGACTTGTGCCACCAGCCTCAATGGCTTCCACCTTGGTTCCTGTGTACACCTGCACGCCTTTGGCTTGGCACCACTGCGCAATCATGGCGCCTGCGGTGGGCCCCATCATGCGCGGCACCATGCGGTCGCCCATTTCCACTACGCTCAAATTTACGCCGCGCGCGGCCAAGGCTTCCATGATGATGCAGCCTATAAACCCCGCACCCATCTGCAGCACCCGCGCACCTGGCCGAGCCAGTTCCATGATTTTGCGCGCGTCCTCCAAGGTCCAGCAGGTGTGTACGCCAGGGCTGTCCATGCCGGCAATGGGCGGATGCATCGGACGCGAGCCCGTAGCGATCAGCAAGGTATCGAACTGCATGTGCTCCCCGGTGCTCAGTGCGACCGTTTTGAGCGTCACATCCACGCTCTGCGCTCGTGCGTGCACCATCCCGATGGACAAGTCCGCAAAGTGGCTTGGGCTCTTGCGCAAATGGGTTCCCGCCTCTGGCACCTTGCCGATCAACAAGTAGGGAATGGCCATGCGCGAGTACGCGGCCTCGGGCTCGTCGCCGACGATGGTGATGCGGTCTTGCGGCGCGTGCTTGCGCAGAGTTTCTGCGGCAATCACGCCCGCTGGGCCAGCACCCAGGATCACATGGTGCGTCATAGCGCCAACCTTACAAGCTCAGTCGTTCGCGGGTCGCTGCCGTGGGGCGACCTTCAGTGTCCCAACCGCGCGCCTCGTAGTACTTGGGCATCATCTCGGCCAGCATATTTACCTTGCCAGTGGCAGGGCCTGTTTTGCATGCTTCGGTCAGCAAGCGCGGGGGCAGGCTGTCGTCTTTGGCCGTGAAACCTGCGCGGTTGTTGAAGTCGCGCTCCAAGTTCCAAATGCGTTCGCCGATTTTTTCCAGTTCTTCGGTGGTGTACTCCTCGCCAATAGCCGCTTGCATTTGGGGTGCCAAGTCGGCCAGGCCCCAGGCAAAGGTGGTGAAAATGCACAGCCCAGACGAGTCAAATGCAGCCGTTGCATCCTGGAATGCTTTGACCAAGCCGGGCTTGCCTTCGTGCTCAAGCGGATCGGTTTTGACCGGAATGCCCAACACTTCAGAAGCAATCGTGTAACCACGCAAATGGCAGCCGCCCCGGTTGGACGTGGCGTAGGCCAGGCCAATGCCCTGGATCGCGCGCCCGTCATAGGCCGGGAACTCCTGGCCTTTGCTGGACATGCTGAGCTCTGGGTGGCCGTATTTGGCAGTCAGGCGCTTGGAGCCCTGGCCAATTTCCTTGCCAAAACCGCGGCTGTAAATAGTTTCTTCGACCAAGAAGGCCAGCGCCTTGGCTGAGCCAAAGGTGGCCTCGATGCCGACCTGTTCTTTGGTCAGAACGCCCATGTCATACAACTCCATCACCGCACCTATGGTGGTCCCGAAGGTAATGGGGTCGATGCCCTCCTCGTTACACAGCATAGAGGCGTATTGCAGCGCTTCGAGGTCGTTTACGCCATTGGCAGCACCCAATGCCCATGCCGCTTCGTATTCCAGGCCGCCGGAGGCACCCCAGTACTGCGGCTTGTTGGCAACGGTAAAGTGGCCTTGGTCCATCTTGCTGATGCGCCCACAGGCAATGGTGCAACCAAAACAGGCCTGGTTGGTGACCAGTTGCTTTTTACCGTCCGTGGCGCGTGGCGTGGCCATGGCCTCAGCAGAAATGTCCTTTGCGCCTTCGAACTGGTTGTCCC
>CAMDKE010000177.1 GCA_945901215.1 Comamonas sp. lk | reverse complement strand
CAAATGGACGCTGCCTGCGGGCTTTATGGAAATGGGAGAAACCACCGCCCAGGGCGCCGCTCGTGAAACCGTGGAAGAAGCCGGAGCCGAATTTGCACTTCAAGCCCTTTTTTCCCTCGTGAACGTGGCGCGTGTGGGCCAGGTGCATTTGTTTTACCGCGCCGAACTACTGAGCGACGTGTTCAACCCCGGCACCGAGACGCAAGAGGCGCAACTCTTTGACGAGGCTGACATCCCGTGGGACGAGATCGCCTTTCATACGGTCAAGGACACCTTGGAGCGCTTTTTTGCCGATCGCCGAAGCGGCCAGTTCGGCTTTCATGTCTTTGATGTTTGATGCAAGCGCTTGGCGCCAAGCCTGATCCGCTGCGAGCGCTGCGGCAGTGGGCGGCTTCACCCTGGCCTTTGCGCCGGGAGCTGATGCTGGGCTGGATTTACCGCTTTGGAGTCTACGGCGCTATCAACCTGCTTGACGACCCCGCCTGGCTGGCGCTGATGTTTTGCTAAACGCCCAAACTGCTCCCATGCTGCCCTGCTACGTCGTACTCGACCTGGAAACCACCGGGGGCAACGCACAACACGACCACATTACCGAAATCGCCGCCGTGCGCATCGAACACGGCGTGGAGGTGGCGCGCTGGAGCACCCTGGTGAACCCCGGCGTGCGCATTCCGCCCTTTATCCAGAGCCTGACCGGCATTAGCGACGCGATGGTGCAGGACGCGCCGCCTTTTGAAGATGTAGCCCGCCACCTGCTGGAACTCCTCGACGGCGCAGTGTTTGTAGCGCACAACGTGCGCTTTGACCACGGCTTTGTGCACCAGTCCTTGGAGCGCATAGGCCACGTACTCAAAGCGAAAACTTTGTGCACCGTACGCCTGTCCCGCAAGCTGTATCCGCAGCACAAGGGCCACGGGCTGGACGCCATCCTGCAGCGCCACGGCTTGCAGACGATGGCACGCCACCGCGCCATGGGCGACGTAGACGTGGTCCTATCCTGGCTGCAAGTGGCGCAGCGCGAACTCGGGCTGGAAGCGCTGCAACGCGAGGCCGCCGCCCTTCTGCAAAGCAGCGCCAGCGTGCCACCGCAGCTGGAAACGCCCATCCAAGACATTCCCGATACGCCCGGCGTTTACCTGTTTTATGGCGAGGGTGAAATTCCGCTGTACGTGGGTAAAAGCATCCACATGCGCACCCGCGTGCTGTCGCACTTTCAAGCGTCCACCAAGCAAGCGCGCGAAATGCGCATCCTGCAAGAAATCCGCCGCGTCGAGTGGCGCGAAACCGCCGGCGAACTCGGCGCCCTGCTGCTTGAAGCCCGGCTGGTCAAAGCGCTGCAGCCCATCCACAACCGCCGGCTGCGCCAAAGCAAGGGCCTAAGCGCATGGGAACTGTCTGACGACCCCAACGCCCACCCGCTTTTGCGTCTGGTGGGCCTGGACGCACAGCACCCCGGCACGCTGCACCAGCTCTATGGCGTGTACCGGTCCAAACGCCAGGCTTCTGAGGCGCTACGCACCCTGTGTGAAAACCACGGCCTGTGTCCGCAGGCGCTCGGGTTGGAGTCGGGCAAAGGCGCGTGCTTTGCGAGCCAAATTGGAAAATGCAAAGGCGTGTGTGCCGGTCGAGAAAACGCTGCCGTGCACCGCCTGCGCGTCTTGATGGCGCTTGGCCAGCACCGCCTGCAAGCCTGGCCCCACCCCGCCCCCGTGGCAGTGCGCGAATTTGACGTCCGCACCGAGCGCACCGATATCCATGTGTTTGACCAGTGGTGCCACGTGGCCACGGTGCACGACGAGGCCGATCTGGCTGAAGCCCTGCAAACCCGCCAGCGCCTGGCCTTTGACCTGGACACCTACCGGCTGCTGGTGCAGCGGCTGGCCACTCCCCTGGCACGTGACGCCAGCGTGTTTTTGCTGCGACCTGCCTGACATCCCACGGCCTGACATGGGCTTAACCTGGTGGGCGCAGGGGCGGGTGACGGATTCGATGGCGGCGGCGGCGCCCGAACGGTAAATGTGAATTGACCTTGAAGGGCGACAGAGAAGGCAGGAGTGTCGAAGCCTTGGGCGCGCGCAGTCAAATCATTGCCTTTAGGTCCTCGGCATTAGGATTTTTCCTGACCGGTTTGAGGAGGCACTTCTTTTGCTGAAGAAAAATCAAACTCCGCGCTTCGTATCCGTGCACCCTGGTAAGCGTCCATAGCCGCAACCATCCAGATAAAGAATAATCCTGCATGCTGCACCAGGAAGCAACGCCACGCCGGATAGGCGCGTGCCGCACACACGCTGGCTGGTATCAGATTCATACTGACCCAGCCAAACAGCACCGCAAAAAAAAGAAAGGTGATGGCACGCTGCGGCATCTTGTTCAACAACTGGCCGCCTGAAGGAAGTAGGAAGCCCACGAGCAAGACCCACCGAGGATGTAGCGGCTTGGCTGGCGAGGCGCCCATCATGGAGACTCCAAAATTTTCATGATGCTCCCCAATGGGTTCAATTTGGTTTCCAGAAATGCTGCCGGCACTTGCAATGGACCAAAGTAGCTATTGCGCAGCACCATGTAATGGGCTTGACTTGATTGCGCGATCTGTACCACGTAGCGCATTCCGTCAGGCCGTAGCGTCAGGCACTTGGTATAGGGATCCTGTAGCAGTTCGGTGAGCGGTGAATCCAACTGATGCAGTATCTTTTCGACGTCCGGGAAACTACTCTTGAGAATGCTTGCCTGCGGCCAATGACCTAGAAGTTCATGCCGGTATGCTAAGTCGCGCGAAGGGGAAAATACTTCAACCCCCGTCGGGCGAACCAGCACATCCAGAATGCCGTCCATAGCAAGTACGCAGCGAATATCCACAAAAAGCCACAGTGGGGGCAGGCGTCGCGTTTGGAGTGTGTCAGCCATAGCCCAAAGGCTGATGTGACATTGACGCCCTGCGAGTAAGGCATTCGCCTGCACGCGGGGGTAGTGAATCCCTTCTTGAGTTTGCTGAACATCCTTAAACAAAGGCAAGCATTCCTCCAGCAACACGGAACGCTCCAGCCTCAATTTCTGGCGGTGCCTGGCCAAGAGCCAAACTAGCGTGCCCATTGCAACTACAAAAAATGCCCAAGCTCCGTAAATATCAAAAGATGGCACAGACTAATTTTTGGTTAGTGGGCATACATAAACCCCAGAAGCCTGCCATCGGCTCCCGCAGGTTCAATAGCCGATTGGGCGCGGCCAATTCATGGTGAACTGATCTCCGCGCCGGACATATTTATATCTATGCAGTACAAACCATGCGGAAATAATAATGAAAAATGCCATGATCGCCAACAAATTGCGTCCGTAGCCAAGGAAAACCGCTACAAAAGTAATTGCGCACAATGCGGCCAAAGTCAGCGTCGGGATCGGATGAAAAGGATGTACATAACCCCGCTCAATACTTCCCAGGGGCCACATGCGGCGAAAACGGATCATATTGATAGGCATAAAGGTGTAGCCCAGCAGTCCCGCCAAAATAGAGAAGGTAATTATCTGGTTGAGCATGATCTGCCCTTGAATCTGTGTATAGCCTGTCAGGCCAAAAGCACAGGCTATCGGCACCAGAAAGACAATCGCGCGGTATGGCGTGTGGTAGCGCGGATGCACGGCTCCAAACCAGGCTGGCAGATAGCGATCCCGGCCCATAGAGAACCAAGCGCGCGAGGCGTCGTTGATACAGCCATTGGCAGATGCCAGTGCTGCGAAGGCCGAGCCCACCCACATGAGCACCTGCAGACCCCAATTGCCCGTGAGCTTGCCTGCGTCATACATGGGCGTTGCGGCGATACCCAGGTATTCCCAGGGTATCAAGCCGGTACAGACGTACCATGTAATGACGGCGGCGATCACCAGTGTCAGCATGCCGGTCATCGTGCCAAGCGGGATAGCACGGCCCGGTGAACGGACCTCCTCGGCTGATTGGCAAGTCCCTTCGATGCCCAGGTAGTACCACATGCCAAACTGAAGACTGGCCAGGACGCCAAGCCATCCGTAGGGCAGGGTCTCATTGGAGAAAAATACCTTGTGCTGCATCAACTGGGTTCCAGACCATGGCCCCACATGGAAAAGGAGAAGCAAAATTGCTAAAAAAGCAAAGGCGGTGATCACGATGTTGACGGAGAGCGTCATGAAGACACCGCGGTAATTCAGCAAGGCGAGGATCAGTATGGAAAGCGTAACAAACGGCCGCGCCAGTTGCTCTGCTGCTTCCGGCGAAGCACCGCCAAAGTCTGCTGCCAAGGACTTCATGAGATCGCCGACCACAATAGCGTCAGCCGCTTCCAGCATGGTGTAGGCCAATACCAAATACAGGCCCACATTAAAGGCCATCAAAGGTCCCACGATATGCTTGGCTTGCGTGTATTGCCCGCCCGCAGCAGCCACCGTCGAGGTCACCTCAGAGTCGATCATGGCGACGCAGGTGTATAGCAGGCCACTTACAAAGCATGCCACCAAGGCAGCCCAAGGCCCACCGTTGTCAATCGTGAAGTTCCATCCCATAAACTCCCCGACCAACACGATTCCTACTCCCAGCGCCCAGACGTGCGCCGGGCCCAACACACGGCGCAATCCGATATGTGGCACATTCGATGTAGATGTTGACATGGCGTTATCCCTTTACTTGATCATGGCTTTGGACAATCAGACTTATTCCTGGCCTTCACGGGAACTGGTCAAGTAGTCCTCCGGAAATTCCTTACCAACTTTCAATAGATCAACCACCATCCAGATGGCAATGAGCGCGGAGAGTAGCCAAGCGCCGTTGGACAAAATTTCCCAAAAGTTCATGATGACTCCTTGGATTGGGTGCCGGTCGAGGGGCCGAACCGTTCGTTGATCACTTCGCGCAATTCCTTATCGGATGCGCGTACCAAAAAAACAAAATAAGCAATGACCACGAAGGCGGTGAGCATTAGCATGAACCAGTCAATTTCGTAGGACTTGGCGGCGATGGTCGCCTTACGTTCAGCTACTTTGGCATCATCCCAACCCAGTGCCGTAAACCGCTCAGTCTTGAGTTTCTGTTCTTCGGCCGTCAGCCCGTCTGGGTTAGGCGCGTCGGCCACTGCGGCTGCCGCTGTTGCGCTTGTACTGGCCTCAGCCGTAGGCGCAGGTGCCTCGGCGACCGCAGCGGTTTGGGCTGCAGCTTGGGGTGTTGGCGCAGCACTCAAAACAGTGAGGTAGAGGCATACCAGTAGCGTTGCCGCTACCAAAGCCACCACGAAAAGACTGTCAAATAATTGCCCGGCGGAACTTTGCTCGGGTGGTCGGTATGGGGATGGTGACGCCATAAATTTCCTCCTAATTAATTTGCGGGTTGCTATTTATTCGAAACGGCAATGGCATCGAGGTGTTCAATGTCTTGACGGTAAATGTGCTCCTTGGCATGCTCGTAATGCTTAACCATTGCAATAATGGAAGCCGTGTTGAAAACACACAGGGCCAAGGCGCTAAAGTAGACCAGTCCCATGAAGATGCCCGACGGGCCTAAAGCCGCTACCTGATTAACGACAAACCAGATGGCAACCCACGCTCCTATCAACAGCGCGTAGGCAAATAAGCGGTCATTGCGGAACATCGTTTCAATACGTTCTCGCATGCTGTTTTCTGCATTCATAGGAATTTCTCCAAAAATTTTTTGAAAGCGCGTCGCATTTTTGCGCTTTGTTTCTTATCGGCGAATTAGCGTATACCCTTGTATTTAGGCGAATAAGGCAATGAATCTGGCTTTAAATTAGCAAATGATGTAATTTGATATTCGATGTCCGCAAAGGCCGGTACCACATGGACGGTCCAATCAAATCCTGCCGTCTGGGCCAAATGCACCGATAACAGGCACCAATGGATGAAACTGACCATGGTTTAAACACGCGAATCGCAGTTTTGAAAGTGAACAGACAAGTCAATGAAATTGACCTTGCCCCCGAGAAACGCACTCCTTAGCTGATGGTTCAAAATCAGTTTTAGGAGAGAAGAGATGAGCGACACGAAACGGGCGCGTTACACGCTGGAATTCAAGATGGAAGCGGTCAGGCTGGTCAGGGGTGGCCAGGTGGCTGC
>CAMDKE010000176.1 GCA_945901215.1 Comamonas sp. lk | reverse complement strand
GCCAGAGGCGCACCCATAAGCCGGTGCGCGGTGCCTTTGGCACCTGCAAACTGGAATCTATTTGGGCGCCTGGGCCACAAAACCCACCCGGCTCAAGCCCGCGCGGTTGGCCAGCGCCATAAATTCCACCACCCGGCCGTAGGGCACCTCGGTGTCGGCGCGCAATTGCACCTCGGTATTGGCGTCGCGCGTGGCAGCCTCGCGCAAGGCCGTCTCCAGCGCCGCGCCGGCCAGCGGCTGGTCGCGCAAGTAAACCAGCCCGGCCCTGTCAATGGCCACCTTGAGCGTGGGCGTAGCGCTGTCTGCCACCGGCGCCGCGCTGGCCTGGGGCAATTCCACCCGCACGGCACTCACCATCAGCGGCGCGGTGATCATAAAAATCACCAGCAGCACCAGCATCACGTCGATCAGCGGCGTCATATTGATATCGCCCATGGGCGCGCTGCCCGGCGTGCGTTCCATGCGGCCAAAGGACATCGCCTTTTTACTCCTTGGACGGCGCGGTGTTCACGCCGCCTTGGCCCTGTTGCGAGGCCAGCAGCTCGCGCACATCTCGCGCAAAGCCGTCCATGTCTGCCTCAATGCGGGCAATCAGACGGCCCAGCAGGTTGTAGCCCAACACCGCCGGAATGGCCACCGCCAGCCCGGCGGCGGTCATGATCAGCGCCTCGCCCACTGGCCCGGCTATTTTGTCGATGCTGACCTGGCCTGCGCTGGCAATGGTGATGAGCGCGTGGTAGATGCCCCACACCGTGCCCAGCAAGCCCACAAAAGGCGCCACTGCGCCCACGCTGGCCAACAGCACCTGGCCCGATTGCAGGCGGCGTAAGCTGGCGTGCAAGGCGTCGCGCAGCACCCGCGTGAGTTGGGCCGCCACATCGCCCGCGCCGCCCAGGCCCCGCGCAGCACGGGATTGCAGGACTTGCGCCTGCGCGGCTTGCACCAGGGGAAGCACCAAGGCGCTGCGGTCAAAGGCATGCAGGGCGTGCACCGCCTGCTCCAGGTTTTCGGCCCGCCAAAAAGCGGCCAAGCTGCGCGCCACGTCCACCCCGGCGCAGCGCAAGAGCCGGGTCTTCCAGACAATGACCACCCAGCTGCACACCGACATCAACAGCAGCACCAGCGCCACCGCGTTGTGCACCGCATCGCCCTGGAACAACCCCATCAGGCCAGAAAACGGGTTCATTTCAGTCCCAGCACGTCAAACATGTCAAACAAGCCGCTCTTTTGCCCCGCTAAAAAGCGCACTGCGCGCAAGCTGCCCTGCGCGTAGGTGGCACGGCTGGACGATTTGTGGCTGATCTCGATGCGCTCACCCGTGCCCGCAAACAGCACTGTGTGGTCGCCCACGATGTCGCCGCCGCGGATGGTGGCAAAGCCAATGCTCGACGGGTCGCGCTCGCCGGTCACGCCTTCGCGGGCGTAGACGGCGCAGTCTTTCAGGTCGCGCCCCAGCGCGCTGGCGATCACCTCGCCCATCTTCAGCGCCGTGCCCGAAGGCGCATCCACTTTGTGCCGGTGGTGGGCCTCGATGATTTCAATGTCGTAGCCGGTAGCCAAGGCCTTGGCCGCCATTTCCAGCAACTTCAATGTCACGTTCACGCCCACGCTCATATTGGGCGCCATCATGATAGGGATGGTTTTGGCAGCCTCGGCAATTTCGGCCTTTTGCGCCTGGCTAAAGCCGGTGGTACCAATCACCAGACCCACACCCAGTTCCCGGCACACCTGCAAATGCGCCATGGTGCCCTCAGGCCGCGTGAAGTCGATCAGCACCTGGCTGTGTTGCAGGCCCGCGTGCAGGTCGGCGGTAATCGCCACACCGCTCGTTTGGCCGGCATAGGCGCCAGCGTCGTGGCCTATGGCTGGGCTGCTGGCCAAGTCCAGCGCGCCCGTGAGCGTGCAGTCGTCTGCGCTGCGCACGGCCTCGACCAGCATCTGACCCATGCGGCCCGATGCCCCGGCAATGGCAATTTTGTGCAACATACGGGCGCTCCCCAAACAGAAAAAAGGTGGCTCTGGCAGGCTTTACTTGGCCGCAGGCTCCAGCGGCGGATAACTTACCGCGCCAGTGGCTACGGGCACCGGGCGCGCGGGTACAGGCGTGGGCGCCGGGTACTTGGCCAGGGTCTCAGGGCTGGCCTCCAGGGGCTTGGCCGGCGGAAGTGACACCGGCGGGCGCAGGCTGCCCACAAAATCGGCCTCGCTGGGCAGCGTGTCGGCCTCTACGCTCTCGAGGCGGTCACCGTTAAACACCACGGTCACGTGGCGCGACTGGGGCGCCATGCCCTGGCGCTTGATGGTGAATGCGTAGTCCCAGCGCTGGGCGTGAAAAGGGCTCATCAGCAAAGGCGTGCCCAAAATGGCCTGCACCTGCGCGCGCGGTGCGCCCTTGGGCAAGGCGGCCAGTTGCTCGCGCGTCACCACGTTGCCCTGCACAATTTCGATGCTGTAGGGGTTAACCACAGCAGCCACTTTGGCACTGGCACGGTCTAGGCTGCTGCAGCCGCCCAAGCCCAAAGCCAGCGCTGCAAAAACCAGCCCCGCCGGGGTGGCAAAGCGGCAACGAAAGGGGAAATACGTCATGGATGCAAGGTCGGCAGTAAGATGAAGTCATTGTAGCCCCGCCCCTTAAAGGCCTACCCCCATGACCACCGTCGACGAACTCAAAAGCACCGGGCTCAAAGTCACCGTACCTCGCCTGAAAATCTTGGAGGTGTTCCAGCGCGCAACCCAGCGCCACATGTCGGCCGAAGACGTGTTTCGGATACTGCTACAAGAGCGCTCCGACGTGGGTCTGGCCACTGTCTACCGGGTGCTGACGCAGTTTGAACAGGCCGGCATTTTGAACCGCAACCAGTTTGAAGGCGGTAAATCGGTCTATGAGCTCAACGTCGGCCAGCACCACGACCACCTGGTGTGCCTGGACTGTGGCCAGGTAGAAGAGTTTTACGACCCCGAAATCGAAACCCGCCAACAAGCCGTAGCCAAAGCCAAGGGCTTCACCATCATCGACCACGCCCTGAGCCTGTACGCCACTTGCAACAAGGCGCAATGCCCGAACCGCACCGGGCGCGGCAGCTAAGGCCGTACGCCACCAGCGCGGTAACGCTTTGACTGTGGCCTCTTTATGGCGTTTTGGCACAGTGCCGCCGCGTTGCGCATTCATTTAGCCATTGCGCAAGCGCCGGACAAATGGGTCAAGCGCATTGGCTGGTTCAGTGCTGAACCGGCTGCTGCCCTACGACTCCACCGCCTTCGTCTTGCCCACCATCGCGCGCACCTGGGGCGCCGATGTGGCGCCGCTGCTTTGTGCGTCCACATAAGAATTCAACAAGCGCCTGATCATGCGCTGGTACTGCGTCTGGTGCTTGGCCGCCTCGGACTTGAAAAAGTCGACGCTGCTTTTGCTCAGCGACAGCGTGACCTTTACGCCGTCTTCCCGAAACGCCAGTTCGGCGGGCGAGGGCAAAAAATCCCTAAGAACTTCCAACTCGCCCAGAGGCTCATCCGTGTAAACGATTTTCTTTGTCATAAATAGCCTTTCCTTTGCGCCAGAATCCGGCTCCGATAATTCGAATCACATTTTTTCGGTAGGTGAACCGCACCGTCAATATTCCGGCGGCCGCCTTGCCAAAACGGTAAAACCTTTCTTCGACTCCACTGTGGGCCAAGTCACGGGCGATAACACGGTGGGGATCAGCAAAGGCCGCCTGCGCGGCATGGAAGGACACTTGGTGCTTTAACTGCTTATCTGCATCCTTGTTGTCGTCCCATTCGAATGTGCCGGTGCTCATGGCCCCCATGCTAGCACTTTCATGCAAAAAGCCATACTTTTGTATGGCTTTTTGCTCCAATCATTAAACACCTTTGTCGCAAAAAAGCCCCGCTGTGTTTCCACTAGCCATTAGCTTAGGGCGCGCCGCGCACAGCCATGCGGCGCGCTCTAAACCCCTGGGCATGCGCACCCAGAGCCCAAACAAAAACCCCCAGGCGTTTCCACCTGGGGGCTTTGGTACTTTTAAATTCTTACACTGGCACTAGGCCAGCGAGGGAATTAGAAGCTGTAACGAACGCCAAACTTAGCGCCGTTCGAATTAGCTCTTGCAGTGTCTGTCACAGTGTAGACGCCAGCGTAGGCACGGGCACTCGCAGTAAGGTCGTTCACCACAACAAGGTTCGTCGAGGTCAAGGTTGCGCCGCCAGCCGCGTTGGCTTCTCTTCCATTCACGTTAACAGTTCCGTTCGTTGTCATGCTGGCGTAACCGGCTTGCAACGCGTACTTACCTGACAAGGGCACTGAGGTGCTAACGATCCAACCGGAATCTTGCTGGCTGGCTCCGTTGTCAGCCTTTTGGAACGCGGCAGACACAGTTGCTACACCGAAACCGTATGCGAAGCCGACGTTCGACGCCGTTACAGTTTGACCCGTTGCGCCTGTCTTGTTGGACTCCCAACCAGCGGTCAGATTAAGTGCTCCGAGGCCATAAGTTGCACCCAAACCAGTGTAATTGCTTGCGCCCGTTGTGGCCGTAGCATCACCACCAGGAGAGACCATCGCATTAACCGTCAAGCCGTTGAGGCTGGGCGATGCGTACGAGATAGCCTTGCTCTGCCACACGTTGTCGGAATGAACACCAATCTGGTCCGCAATCGTCCAGTAAGCGCTCAGATTGTCGTATTCCATTGCGTCATTGAAGAGCGAAATGGCGAACGGTGTGAAAGAACGTCCCACGGTAACCGTACCAAACCCGCCGGTCACGCCAGCATAGGCACCACGACCACCCCAGGTGATTGCACCAGGGCTAGTAATTGGCACACCGGTTTCATACTGGTAAATACCTTTGAGTCCGCCGCCCAGATCCATGTCACCTTTGACGCCAAAACGGCTGGTGCTGTAGCCGTTGTCACCAATGGTTGTTTGGCTGGCAACTGGCGCAGCGGCAGTGCCGCCGCCGGAGGTGCTGGCGACGTTAACGTCAACCACACCGTACACGGTAGGTCCAGCAAAAGCAGCGCCCATGGCTGCGATGGATGCGATTGCAATGAGAGTTTTTTTCATTTCTTGATTCCTAAATTGAAAAGTTCAAAAATAAAGCTGACCCAGGTATCTTTTGGAAAAGACTCTTGAGCCAGCTTGTTCGTACAGAACGAGGTAAACCGACTGATGTCAGCAAATGCTTAGAAAGTCTTGAGCAAACGAACGCGGTATTCGGTGTCAAGCAGTGGCTTGATTACCGCGCCAGTGGTTGGGTTGACGTTTTTGCCCGCATCGGAGTAGGTGATGTAGCTGGCGTTCAAGTTGGTGGTCTTGCTGAAGTTGTAGGTAGCACCAATACCAATTGCAGAACTGGCAGCGTCGCCATTGCGGGTCCCAGAGAGCGCTGTCGAAATCGCATCAAGTGCCGCGTTTTCAGCGGCACTTCCTTTGGTTGCCGCGCCTTGTGCACCGCGTGCCATGTAGTCAAGCCCGAACACCACGTTCTTCACTGGAATAGCTACGCTGGCAAGCATCTGATCGGCTTTGCCCCAAGACCAAGTTTGATAACCCAAGCCAAATTTCGCTGGGCCCATGTCATAGGTGCCGGCCACACGGGTGCGCATCCAGCCGTCTAGGGGCTTGAGACCACTGCTCTGGTTTGCCGACGTTGCGGCGGCGTAGTTGGTTAAATCAGCGGTGGCCATAAATGGAGCGCGAGCGTAGGTCGCGCCCACAACCGTAAAGGTGAGGCCAGTTTTGTTGCCTCGCTGGTTGGTTCCAGCGGCTTCATTAAACTCACCATAGGTGGCGGCCAACGTGAAGTCGCCGAGTTTTGGCGCTGTGTAAATGACAACATCAACCATAGAGCACTTGTCCAGCGGCACAGCATTCTCTGATTCGTTTGCCGTGTATACGGGACCGGTCACCGCGCCAGACTTCACCGCATCCAATGGGCCGCAAGCGCGGAGATTGCCAACGGTCACGGAGCCCATGGGGCCTGCCAGGGAAATGGTTCCATCGCGGTCCGCAATGGCGGTACCACGGCCGCGCATCGTGAATCCACCGCGGGCGGTAGCAGACATGCCGCCGCCCAGATCTTCTTTCGCCGTCAGGTAGATGTCACCGTCGTGCATAGCCAAGCCTTGGGGGTGTGAACCATCTGT
>CAMDKE010000175.1 GCA_945901215.1 Comamonas sp. lk | reverse complement strand
GAGCGCAAGATGGCCGTATTTGAAGACCCCAACTGCGGCTACTGCAAGCGCTTTGAGCGCGACCTGCAAAAGGTCGACAACGTCACCGTTTACCTGTTTTTGTACCCCATCCTGGGGGCGGATTCCACGGAAAAATCCAAGGCTATCTGGTGCGCCAAAGACCGCGTCCTGGCCTGGCAAGACTGGATGCTGCGGGACCAGGCCGTCCCGGCAGCGGCGGCCATGTGCGACACCAGCGCTCTGGCGCGCAATGTGGACGTGGGTCGCAAACACAAGATCACCGGCACGCCCACCTTGCTGTTTACCAACGGCGCACGCGTACCTGGCGCAGTGGACAACAAAAAGATAGAGCAAATGCTGGCCGAAGCCACTAAGGGCTGATGCGCGCGCCACACGCAGCACCGTGGGCGGTGCACTACCACGTCGAAGCAGCCAGCCTGCACGCCCACTTGTGGCGCGTGACCATGACCATTGCCCATCCCGCCGAACTGCAAACCCTGCGCCTGCCGGTGTGGATTCCAGGCAGCTACATGGTGCGCGAGTTCTCCAAGCATCTGCAGCAGCTCCAATGCCGCCAAGCCGGCCGCCCGCTGGCCGCCACGCAAACCGACAAGGCCACCTGGAAAGTGCCGTGCGACAGCGCCCAGCCGCTGCAAGTGCAATACGAGGTCTACGCCCTGGACAACTCGGTGCGTGCGAGCTGGCTGGATGCGGCGCGCGGCTTTTTCAACACCACCAGCTTGTGCCTGATGGCAGAGGGTGCCACCGACCAGCCCCACGCACTGGACCTGCTGCGCCACCCCGGCATGACCGGCTGGAGCGTGGCCACGGGTTTGCCTGCCGTGGATATAGACAAAACTGGCTTTGGCCGCTACCAAGCAGCCCACTATGACGAGTTGGCAGACTGTCCGGTAGAAATGGGCGCATTCTGGAGCGGCACTTTTACCGCCTGCGGCGTGCCGCACCGTCTGGTCGTAGCCGGGGCGTTGCCCTCATTTGACAGCGCGCGCTTGCTACGCGACACCCAAAAGATTTGTGAAACCCAGCTCCGCTTTTGGCACGCCCAGGACGACGCGCAAGCCACGCACCTGGCCGACATAGCGCCTTTTTCGCACTACGTCTTCCTGCTCAACGCCGTGGACGACAGCTACGGCGGGCTGGAGCACCGCAACTCCACCGCGCTGATCGCCGCGCGGCGCGACCTGCCGCGCCTGGAAGATGCCAAAACCCCCGAGGGCTACACCACGCTCTTGGGCCTGATCAGCCACGAATACTTTCACACCTGGAACGTCAAGCGCCTGCGCCCGGCTGAATTTGTGCGCTACGACTACGGCCAAGAAAACTACACCCAGCTGCTGTGGTTTTTTGAGGGCTTTACCAGCTATTACGACGACTTGCTGCTGCGCCGCGCAGGGTTGATCGACGACGCGGGCTACTTCAAACTGCTCACCAAGACCGCCAACCAGGTGCTGCAAACCCCCGGGCGCGCGGTGCAAACCGTGGCCCAGGCCAGTTTTGACGCTTGGGTGAAGTACTACCGCCAAGACGAAAACACGCCCAACGCCACGGTGAGCTACTACACCAAAGGCGCATTGGTAGCCCTGTGCCTGGACCTGAGCCTGCGCGCCCAAGGAAAAACCACGCTCGACGCCGTTATGCGCGGCCTTTGGCAGCGCTGCGCGGGCGGCCCCATGGCCGAGGTCGACCTACTGGCCGTGCTGCAGGACCAAACCGGGCGCAGCTGGGCCAAAGAGATCAAAGCCTGGGTGCACAGCACCCGCGAGCTGCCGGTCAAAACCCTGCTGCAAGCGCAACAACTCCAGGTGCACGAAGACCCCGCCCAAGTGGCCCAAGGCCTAGGCCTGCGCGTGACAGACGCCAGTGGCACGGTCGTGGTCAAAGCCGTGCTGCGCGGCGGCGCGACTGAGGCCGCAGGCTTTGCTGCAGGTGACGAATGGCTGGGCGTGGAAGTAGGCGCGCGCGGGCAGGGCGGATCGTGGCGGCTCAACAAGCTCGACGACCTGGCACTCCTGATGGGCACCGAGCGCCGCGCCACGGCCCTGGTTTCGCGCGACAAACGCATCCTGCGCCTGCCCTTGCTACTGCCGCAGAAGGTGACCACGTGGCGCATTGGTAACGCCGGGCGGGCAGCGGGCTTGTGGCCGCTGGCCTGAGAAGCCACCGACCTGAAACACGGCGCCGTGACCACAAAAATCTTTAGGACTGGCGCGGTGCCACTGCTCCCTAACAGCAGTTCCCAAGCGGCGCTGCTGGCATGCCCGCGCCAGATGGAAACAACGCGCCTACAGGGCGGAGCCTGATTTGCGCACGCCACCCAACCTGGTACTAGCCAATGTCCTATGCATGCTGTCCATGCTGGTGTGGGCGCTGGGACTGCCCGCGGCCGACCTGCTGATCGGCAAGGTGCCCGCACTGCCACTCACCGCCGCGCGCATGGCCATGGCGGCGGCGTGCTTGCTGCCGTTGTGGTGGTGGCTGGAGGGCGGCGCAGCGCTGCGCGCTGCGCACTGGGGCAAGGGTGTGCTGGTGGGTGGCGGGGGCATTGGCTTTGGCGCCTTCATGCTGGTGCTGGGCCAGGCCCGCACCAATATGGTGACGGTAGCCGTGATATCGGCGGCAATGCCCGTGGTGGGCATTGCCATTGAGGTGCTGCTCGACGGGCGCAAGATCACGCTGGCGCTGGTGCTGGGTGTGTTGCTAAGCTTGGGCGGGGGCATGTTGGCCCTGGGCGGCGCAGGCGACGGTTTGGGCTTGGGTGTAGGCGCGCTACTGTGCTTTGGCTCTATCGTGCTCTACACACTGGGCTCGCGTATGACGGTTACGTCGTTCCCTACACTCACGCCCTTGGGGCGCACCACCGTCACGCTCAGCGGCGCAGCGCTGGCCACCTGCGTGGCGGCAGCGGCCAACGCACTGTTGGGCGGCGCAGGGCCCGACTGGAGTGTGCTCGGCGCCAAAGAACTGGGTGCTCTGGCGGTGTTTTCCATTGGCGGCCTGGCCATTAGCCAGGTGCTGTGGATCATGTCCATTGGCAGCCTAGGCATCGCCCTTTCGTCGCTGCACATCAACGCCACGCCGTTTTACGTCATGCTGATTTTGTTTGTGCTGGGCGGTTCCTGGGATTGGACTCAGGCCGCAGCCGCCGCTGTGGTGGGCCTGGGCGTGCTGATTGCCCAGGACATTGTGCCGCTGAGGTTTCGAAAACGCCAACGCAGCGCACAACAGCGCTAGGCGCTCAGTTGCCCAGGCGGGTGTCCGAGCGCCCGAGCGTCCAGGTCAGGCCAACGCCCACTGTGGGACTTGAGGTTTGCAGTGACAACGGGCTGTTGGTGTTGCTGCCCAGGCCGTATTGGTCCAGTCGTGCGTAGCCAAAAAAGCGCACATCGGGGCTGATGTTGTGGCTGGCGCTCAGACTGATGCGCGCACTGATCAGACCGGACTGGGCTTCAAAGTACGGCCGCAATTGCGTGGCATATGCCAGCGGAACGCCATAAAAATACTGGTTGAGTTGCTGGTCGCCCCACACCAAACCGCCTTTGGCAGCCAGGCTCCAGCCGGCACCTATATCACTGGCTTCGAGCACCAGCGCGGGCTCAAAAACTAGCCCCCTGCTTTGCAGGCCACCATGGATCTCGACCACTCCGCGCAGCGGCAGGTCCAGGCCCACCCGCATGCCAGGGCCGGGCCGGGCCAGGGTGATCCGCAAACGCGGGCCCACCTCCACCAAAGTCCCCAAATCGGGCATGTTCTGGCGCACTGCAACATCGGCTGAGCTGGCTGCAAACGATCCGCTGGCACCAAAGTCAAACTGATAGCCGGGTGCGAGCTGCCAGCGCGCGCCCACCCCTTCGCGGTCGGCACGCAACACGTCACCACGGTAAATCACATAGGGCAAAACCAGAATCCGGGTGAATCGCTCGACCGATGCGGGATATGCCGGCGCGGACAAAGAACCGGCAAACGCGCCAATTTCCCACAAGGGCAAGCCCGCCGCCGGCTCCTGCGCCAAAGCAGAGCCTCCCCACAGGGCGCACAGCGCAGAAAAAACCCAGGTCGACGTGAATCTGGCGCGGTGCGACGGGCGCTTGAAAGAAAGGGACATATAGGGCCTGTTGGTTATGGCATTCGGGGTCAGCTTGGGGTAAAGGCTATCACGAAGTCATGGCGCGCCGACACCAGACGCCACTATCACCCGAACAACTGGCCGCGCGCTGCATCGGTAATGGCGACAACGCAGGGGTGGGTGATGCGGCGCTCCACCGAAACGGCGAAAAACTCCTCCACCAGCTCCTCGGTTCGCCCCACACACTGCACGCCAAACTGGGCAAGCGTCTCCGCCTCCATCACGCTGGGCACCATGAATATGCCACCGCCTTGGCGGCCAAACGCAGTCATTAAAGCGGCATCATCAAACTCGCCCACAGTGCGGGGCGCTAAGCCATGGCGTGTCAACCAGGCCTCGAGCTGTTGGCGTACCGACGCCTGTACGCCAGGGATAAGCAAGGGCATGCCGCTCAGGCACCCGGGGAAAGGCCCCTGAAGTTGCCGCGCCAAGTCTGGCGTGGCACAAAATGACATGCTGCTGCGCCCCAAAGAGTGGTTAAAGGCGCGCACATTGATGCGGCGCGACATCGGCTCGTCGGCAATAACCAGGTCCAACCGGTTCAGGGCCAGGCGCGAAAGCAAGTCGGCAAACTTGCCTTCGCTGGCCACTAGGCGCACTGGGATACCCAGGCCCAGCGCGGGCTCCAGCAGCCGGTATGCCACCGATTTGTTAACCGCATCGGCCACACCGACACGAAACTCCAGCACGGGCTGACCGCCGTGGGCTTGGCGCACGGCGGCTTCGAGCTCGCCACCGAGGGCAAAAATTTGGTCTGCGTAGCCCAGCGCCACGCGGCCGGCCTCGGTTAGCTCCATGGTGCGACCATTTTTTTGAAACAGTTTGCGCCCCAGGTCTTCTTCGAGCAGGCGGATTTGCCCGGACAGGGTTTGCGGCGTGGTATGGAGCTGTTCACCCGCGCGCATCACCCCACCAGCCTTGGCCGTGACCCAAAAGTAGTGCAAGTGTTTGAAGTTCATGTTGCCAGCGCGTATACGCCGCGCAAAAAGCGAAATTACTTCAGTTTATACGATGTAAAAAACTTAAAAATACGAATTTACGCGAAGAATAAACACTTTTACAGTCGCCGTCTGGCGTGCTCGGCGCGTCGTGCTGTGTCTGGTACCGCCAGATGCGCTATTTTTCAAGGAGATTGGTATGCGACTGAGCACCCGAGGCCGTTTTGCGATCAACGCGATGATTGACCTGGCACTGCGCCAACCGCACTGCCCCGTGCCGCTGAGCGACCTGGCGCTGCGCCACGGCATTTCACTGTCCTATTTGGAGCAGGTGTTTGCCAAGCTACGCCAGCACGGCCTGGTGGAAAGCACGCGCGGCCCCGGCGGCGGCTACACCCTGGGGTTTCGGGGCGACGCCATCACGGTGGCAGATATTGTCACCGCCATTGAAGAAAGCGCCCCAAGCCCCCAAGAGTCCGATGCGCCGGGGGCCGACGGACCGACCGATATGACGCATGCCTTGTGGGAACAGCTGCACACGGCGCTGATGGAGCACATGAAAACCATCAGTTTGCGCAGCTTGGCGCTACAACAGCGCGCCAAAGGCTTCGCAGTGCAAGAGCGCAAGAGCAGCAAAAAAGGTATTTTGAAAAAGCCTGCGCCCTCCTTGGAGCGCCCCAGCGCCCCGAACTCGGTATTTGCGCTGGGACAGTGGTTGCCCCGAGGGGTCTGATTGCCTTGCCCTATTTGGGCAAATTCATATCGACCTCGGTAGCCGAAAGCCGGGCGGAGATGTAGTCAATTTCAATGTTGGTCAGGTGCTTGGCCAAATTGCAATCACCACAATGGGCCGCTGGCTTGAGATGTTTTCTCGTATTGAAATTTTCAATTCCAATAGAACGGAATGTTAATTTCAGTAGCATGCATTGGTTGACTGTTCTTGCGGTTAATCTCCGCCTTGACTTCAATTCATTTTTTGCGCGCCCATGCTCCCAACCCACCAACTCACAGCCCAAGCAGCCACTGTTGCGCTCTTTGCCGGAGTGCTGGCGCCGGGCTTTGCCCAAACACTCGA
>CAMDKE010000174.1 GCA_945901215.1 Comamonas sp. lk | reverse complement strand
CCGCCACCGCACCCGACCACCAGCAACACCAAGGCACTTGCGGCCAACCATACGCCCAATTTTTTCATCATTTTTCCCCCTGTAAGCACGTGCCCTAGCGCACCACCGCCCGCTCAGCCACCACCTTCGGGGTGATGAACACCAACATTTCTTGTTTGTTTGAACTGCGCGACTTGGACTTGAATAAGACCCCTAAGACCGGCAAGTCGCCAAAAAATGGCACTTTGGTCTCGGTCTCGGTCTCGTTGACTTCAAAAATTCCACCAATGACCACGGTGCCGCCGTTCTCGACCAGCACCTGGGTTTTGATGTGTTTGGTATTGATGGCAAAGCCCGCTGCGGTGGACTGACCCACGCTGTCTTTGGTCAAGTCCAGCTCCAGGCTCACGCTGCCATCAGGGGTTATTTGGGGCGTGACCTCGAGCTTGAGCACCGCTTTGCGAAAAGCAATGGAGGTGGCACCGCTGCTGGTTGCAACCTGGTAGGGCAGTTCGGTTCCTTGTTCGATCAAGGCCTTGACCTGGTCGGCTGTAATTACGCGCGGGCTGGACACGACCTTGCCTTTGCCATCGGCTTCCAAAGCCGATATCTCCAAGGCCATCAATCGGTTAGAAGCGGCGCTAAACAAGGTCAAGGCAAACGAGGCGGGGTCATAGCCGTTTTGCCCCACTGCGGGCAAATTGACAAAATTTCCGGCGGCAGCGGTCGTGATGCCGCCAAGGCCAGAGGAGCCCACCGCATTGGAATAGCTGGTTCCCACCGCAAGCCGGTTTTCACCGCTGACCTGGTAGCCTCCGTCGCCGCCTCTGGACGCACGCAAATCGGCGCCGCCGAGCTTGACGCCCAATGATTTCCCAAAGGTATCCGACGCCTCCACAATGCGCGCCTCAATCAGTATCTGGCGCACCGACACGTCCACTTTGGCGATGAGTTGTTGCACCCGGTCCAGTCGGGACGCAATGTCAGTCACAAAGATCTGATTGGTTCTGGGCTCGGCCATCACGCTGCCACGGGGGCTCAAGATGCGGGTGCCGCCACCGGCAGGCGCTGCCCCAGCGGTGCCTGCAGCGCCCGAACTGCCGCCACCCGCGCCATTGAGTTGGGTAACCACGTCAACAGCCTTTGCGTAATTCAACTGAAACGACTGGGTGCGCAAGGGCTCCAAGTTTTCTGCGGAGACCTGCGACTCAAATTCCAGTTTTTCTTTGGCCGCCACCTCTTCCTTGGGTGCCACCCACAGCACGCTGCCGTTTTTGCGAACCGCCAGCCCCTTGGTTTGCAAAATAATGTCCAAGGCTTGGTCCCAGGGCACGTCTTGCAAGCGCAGTGTTACTGCACCCGAGACCGAGTCGGACGTGACCACATTGAAATTGGTGAAGTCCGCAATCACCTGCAGCACCTGACGTACGTCGATGCTTTGGAAATTGAGCGACAGTTTTTGGCCGTTGTAGCCCGTGCCGGGCGTGAGCTTTCGGGCGTCAACTTTGGCTGCCTTGATGTCGATGACCAACTGGGTTTCAGTCTGGTATGCGGAATGCTCCCAATCACCCTGCGGGGCGATCACCAGGCGCACGCGCCCGGCTGCCTCCGTGGTGGTGACGGTCTTTACGGGGGTTGCAAAATCATTGACGTCCAGACGGCGGCGCAAACGCTCGGGCAAGCGGGTGTTGCCCAGCTCCACGACCAATGTACTGCCCGACTGGCGAATATCCGCTGACACCTTGTTGTTGGGCAGCGACACAATAATCCGCCCCGCACCATCGTCTCCCCGACGGAACTCGATGTTGGACAGCGGCTCGCCATTGCGAGGCGAGGGCGGTTGGCCGGTTTTGGCATCCGCCGCCGCGAAAGAGGGCGTATCAGCCAAGGTCACTGGCGCCACCTGCGCGGACGACAGAGACACCAACAAAGAGTTCCCCGCTAACTGCATGCTGTAGGCCGCGGGTCTGCCAAGGTTGAGGATGACGCGCGTGCGCTCGTCGGTCGCAGCAACAATCGCTGACTGCAGATTGCCCTGGTTGATGTCCACACGGGACAAGCCTACGGCGCTGGCGGTGGCCGCAAAGTCAAGCGCCAGGCGGGCTGGATTTTGGGTGGAAAAAGCGGTGGGTAGCGCAGTCAACTTTTGGGAAAATTCAATACGTACCATTTCGGAGGCGCCCTGCATGGACCCGGTCACGGAAAGAATGGAGTTTTCCGCGTGCGCGAAAAGACTTAAAGCGCCCACAGCGACCCCAAAAAGGGTTTGGCGGTAATGCCGCCACGTTGATTTTTGTGAGTTCACTTAGACGTCTCCTGCATTTTTAGACTGGTGATTCGCACCACCCATTCACCTGTCACGTCCTGTGCAATCTCGCGCAATACGAGGCCGGAGTCGTCTACCTTGGTGATCTTTCCGAAGTTCTTTCCCAGGTAATTGCCCACCGAAACTTGGTGCAAAGTGCCCTCTGCACGCACCAGCGCCACACGTTTTCCTGCCTTGGACAGGGTGCCGACCAAAGCGATGGACTCCAGGGCAAAGGCTTCCAGGGCTTGCCTGCGGCGCGCCAGCTCTGGCGCCACCAAGGTCGGGTTAGCGGATGGGACATTGGTCGCCAAATAGCGATCAAAGCCAGTTTTTCCAAACGGATCTTGCTGTTGGGCGACTTCGTAAACTAATGGCGTAAATGGCAAGGGTGCTTGCAAGGGCTTTGCGGGTGGCTTGGGCGCCGCACGCTCGGTTTTTAGCCATTGCTGCAATTCTTGGTCGCTTGCGTCACCACAGCCCGACAAGCAGCCCGTGAAAATCCCTGCCACCAGCAAAAAAAACGAAGGCTTCACTTGATTCCCTCTGACGCTTGCTTGGCCTGCGCGGCGCGCTCATCGGCCTCCAGGTAGCGATAGGTGTTGACCGTGGCATCAAGCTGCAACAGGTTGTCGCTCTTAGGCGTTATGCTGATGTTGCTGATGGTTGCTATGCGAGACAACAACGCGATATCTGAAGCAAATTTGCCGAAATCGTGGTACGACCCTATGGCTTTGATGCTGATGGGAAGCTCAGCATAGTAGGGTTTAAGCACCACCTGGCCGGGGCGAAAAAGCTCGAACTTCAAACTCCGTGCGGCCCCCGCGCGGGTTATTGCCGATAAGAGCTCCGCCGCTTCACCTTTGCTGGGAAGTTGTGTCTCAAGGGCGCCGACTTGGGTTTGAACCTCTTTAAGTTGCTTTGTCAGCACAGCCAAGTTCGCTGCCTTGGTTAGCTTGGCTTTGAACTCGGCTTTGAGTTTTTCTTCCTTCACTTGGGCTTGCGTCAGTTCCTCGGCGTAGCCGTCGACTTGGAAGTACCATAAGACAGCGATAACCAGGCACACCACCGCGCCACACAAAGCGCTGCGCGGCAACACGGGCCAAACCGATGGATCGTTGGGATCAAGGTCCCGAAACTGGCTCGTCACCTGCTCAATAAAGGCAGGGACATCGATTTTTGAAATCTGGAATTTCGGCATATCTGCGCTCTGATCGCAATCTATGGCGTGCCTGCGGCGGCGGTCTGCCTGGCAGAACCAGCAGCGGTGGCGTTTGAATCGGGGAGTTGTGCCGATGGATTGCGCGCCACTGCTGCGCGCAGCTTGAAGTCAACGACCGGAATTTGCACCTTGGTCGGTAAGGAATACGATTCAGACTTTATTTCCACCAGCTCAGGCTTAAGAAACCACCCACCAGCCTTACCTAAATTCACCAAAAATTCCGATACTTTTTCATTTGTCTGCGCAACGCCAGTGATCGATAGATCGGTGCCGGACTGGGTCATGGCGCTTAGCAATATCCCCTTAGGCAACTGCAGCGCCAGCTCGCTGATCAGGCGCACCGTCACATTGCGATCGGACTGCAAGTCTTCCACTGCACGCTGGCGCAATTTAAGCGCCAGGATCTGGGCCTCCAAGTCTTTTACTTCCTGGTTTTGCTGGTCAAGGACCTTGATCTCACCCTCCAAAAACAAATTGATTT
Organism: Comamonas sp. lk; assembly: GCA_945901215.1. GTDB lineage: Bacteria > Pseudomonadota > Gammaproteobacteria > Burkholderiales > Burkholderiaceae_C > Allorhodoferax. The sequence continues at coordinate 2,177 of CAMDKE010000174.1, read as the reverse complement.
GCCCTTGCGAGTCAATCGCGGCGAAAAACCAGCCCAACATTGCAGCGGAAATCAGCGCGCCCACCACCGCCGAGGCCGCCAGTAATTGGTAGAACTGCTGGCGCCTGCGGACGCGGGCCGCCTCGCGGTGGGGCAGGAGGTTGAGGAAGATCAATTGAAGAACCTCCGCAGCGCTAATCCACAAGCTCCAAGATAGGCCGGCGCGTCCTGCAAGACCTGCTTGCGTTGGAGGTCGGCGCCCACCACCATTCCTTGAAATGGATTGACGATGGCGCACGGCACCTGCGTTTCGGCGGCCACTGCGGAGGCCAATCCACCCAGCAGAGCTCCCCCACCGGTCAAAAATACCTGATTGACTTTGTTGTAGGGGGTGCTGTTGAAGAATAGTTGCAGCCCGCGCGACAGTTCCTGGACCAAAGTTTCTACGAATGGCGCCAAGACTGCGGTTTCGTACCCGTGCCCTAGATTACCGAGGCACTTTCTACTCTCTGCCTCGGCAGCAGAAAGTCCGTATTGGCTGGCTATTTTTTTGGTGAGCTGCGCCCCACCTACTGTTTGGTCGCGCTCATAGACAAGGTCTTTACCACGCAAGACCTGTATCGATGTTTTGTTTGCGCCCAATTTGTAGAGCACAGAAAGCGTTCCAGGCGTTGCTTTGGCTTGCACGTCAAGGATCCGCCCAAGGGCCAGACGCAAGGCGTAGGAATTAATGTCCACGATCACGGGAACCATGCCCGCTGCCTCTGCAAAGTCCTGCAGGTTTTGGACATGCTCGCGTCGCGCTGCGGCGATTACGACATCGTCCTGCCCTTGTCGATCGGGGCTAGCGCCCATGCCAAAAAAGTCGAGACTTACCTCATCCAACGGGAAAGGGATGTACTGCTTGGCTTCGACTTCAACATGCTCTTCCATTTCAAGCGGTGTCAGGCCCGAGGGTATGGCGATTTTCTTGGTGATCACCGATGACGAGGGCAGTGCAAGCGCGATTTTCTTGGTTTTCGAGCCGGTTCGCTTCACCAGTCTTTGCAGCGTTGCAGCCGCTTCATCCACCTGTTCGATGGCCCCATCAATCACGCAACCGGCGCTCAACGCTTCCATAGCGCAGTACTGCAGGACCAAGCGTTCCTTTTGACCACCCAAACCCACCAGTTTGATCCCGGACGCGCTGACATCTACGCCAAATAGGTCATCCGAGCCGCGTCTAAAAATTGAAGCAATGTTCATCTAAGTGCAATCCGGCATCTTTGTTTTTTATACCATTTAAATCAAAAACGATTAGCAATAATAGCAGTAGTTTTTCCTCCTTAGGCTCAGCGCAAGCGAAGTTTCAGAGGTTTGTGGGTCGGATACCATAGGGCCCTGCAAGCTCTGGCGCGCGCGACCGCCGACGTTTCCACCCAGTGACGACGCCCGCATTGCGCGGCGCTTGAAAGCCCTGGGTTTCACCACCATTTTTTATGTCATCACTCTCTAGCCAACCGGAAAAAGGTACGCCCAGCCAAAACCCTGGTTCCCGCTCGGTAGTGGGTTGGATGGTGTACATCTTGATGGTCCTGGGCGGCTTGGGGCTTGCCGCCGTGGCGTCGGTGCTGATATTGGTGGCTATTGCCATGGCGCTGGCCTATCCCAACCTGCCGGATATTTCGGACCTGGAGGATTACCACCCCAAACTGCCCTTGCGTATTTTTTCTGCCGAGGGGGATTTAATCGGCGAGTTTGGAGAAGAGCACCGCACGCTTACCCCCATAGCCGAGATTCCTCTGGTGATGAAAAACGCGATCCTGGCAATTGAAGACGCGCGGTTTTTCCAGCATGGAGGAATCGACTATGTAGGCATGGTGCGCGCGGTTGTGGCCAATGTGGGACGGTCCAAGAGCCAGGGTGCCTCCACCATCACCATGCAAGTGGCCCGAAACGTTTACTTGTCCACTGAAAAGACCTTTACCCGGAAGATTTACGAGGTATTACTGACCCTAAAGCTGGAAAACAACCTCAGCAAAGACCAGATTCTGGAAATCTACATGAATCAGATATTTCTGGGTAACCGGGCCTATGGTTTTGCGGCGGCCTGCGAAACCTACTTTGGCAAACCATTAAAAAATATCAGCATTGCCGAAGCGGCCATGCTAGCGGGCCTGCCCAAAGCACCCTCGGCATACAACCCGATAAAGAACCCA
>CAMDKE010000173.1 GCA_945901215.1 Comamonas sp. lk | reverse complement strand
GCGGCACACGCTCCTCCACCGACGCGGTGCACAGTACTTTGGTGCCGCCAAACTCAATCAGCACCGAACCTTCGGCGTGGCGCGTATAGCCGCGGGTAATGCGCACCGGGCGCAGGGCATTGGCGGCGCGCGCGGCGCTACGGGTAAATGAACTCATGGAAAAACTTTCGTTGGCAGGGGACATAAGGCCGGGACTAGTGCCCGTGGTCCTGGCGCGCGCACAGGCGGCACGCAGCCCTTAGACAGGCGGGGGATTATCGGCTCTATCCCAGGCCACAGTGACCAATGTCACATTGTCGCCATGGGGTCCGGCCTGGCGAAGAGCGAGTTCGGTGAGCGCATAGGCCGATTCGCTCACCCCCTTGTCAGCCAAATGACCCACGATGTCTTGCTCTTCCAAAGACCCCCACAAACCGTCTGAGCAAAGCAGCAGACGGTCACCCTCTAGCAGCGCAATCGGCTCGGCCAGCTCTATCAGGGGCTCTTTGGGCGCACCCAAGCAGCTAAATAGCGCGTGGCGGTTGGCGGTTGGCCGCCTTGGATCAATCCCGCTGGTCTGCTGGCGCATTAGCACGGAATGGTCAACCGTGCGAAACAGCACTGCACGATGGCGCACCAGGTACATGCGCGAGTCACCGCAGTGGGCCGTGTAGCAACGGTCGTCTTGCAGCACCGTAACCACCAGCGTGGTGCTGGGCGTCTGCTCCATGCCGTGGTCTATCGCGTAGCTCCAAAGTTGCTCGTGGGCCAGGGTGAATGCCGAATGCAAAAATTCCAAGGCACTGGGCAACTTGGGATTGGCCTGCTGGTGAAAATAGGATATGACCGCTTGCATGGTGATTTGCGCTGCCACATCGCCATGCGGATGCCCGCCCAAGCCATCGGCCACCAAAAAAATCGCCGCACCGCGCGTATACGCGTACCCCATGCGGTCTTCGTTTTTTTTTCGGCCGCCAATGCGACTGATTTTGAAAACAGAAAATTGCATTCGCGCGGCCATGCTTAACGCAGCACGTCGGTTGGGGGCTTCGCACGCCCGGGCGCCAAATGGCTGGCTTGGTAGACCAGGGTATCCGGTGAGGGTATGGCGCCTGCGCGTTCACGCATGGGGTTGGCCGAAAGCAAGGTTTGCACCGCCAACACCGAGTGCGGGCGCTGGGCGGCGTCCATTTGCATACAAGAAGCCACCAAGTCGATCAAAGCACCCGAGTACAAACTCCGCATGGTGCCCAGCGCTGCGGGCAAGGTATCGGATTTTTGACGTGTAACCGCGTCCGGCGGTGGGTAGCCCTTCATGCACGAGTAAATGCAAGCGCCAATGCCATAAATATCGCTCCACGGACCAATGGATTTGTCACGGCCTTGCATTTCGGGAGCCGAAAACCCCGGCGTAAACATGGGCTGGGAAAACTTACCTCCCTTGCGCAACACAACGCGCGCGGCACCGAAGTCAATCAAGACCGCTCGGTCATCGTCCGTTATAAAGATGTTGGCGGGCTTTATATCGAGGTGAAGCAATTCCTTTTGGTGAACCACCCGCAAACCCCGCAGAATTTCATCAAACAAAGAGCGGATGGTGCTTTCTCGAAAAATCTTGGCATGTTTGAGCCCAGCCGAAGTCACAATAAATTGCTGCAGCGAGGCACCTTGCAAATAGTCCATGACCAAATACACGGTGTCATTTTCCAAAAAAAAGTTCAGCACATTGACCACACTGGGGTGCGCGATTTGCGCCAGCGCGCGGCCTTCTTCAAAAAAACTGCGCAAACCCATGCGGTACAGCACCCGTTTGTCCCTGGGCACCACTACGGGTGCATTGCCATGTTCGCGCGAGGCCAGTGAGGCCGGTAGATATTCTTTGACCGCTACGTCCTGCCCCGACGGACTTACCGCCAAATACACCTGCCCAAAACCACCCGAGGCAATTTTGCGCACGATGCGATAGCCGCCCACCACGGTGCCGGGGAATAAAGGGGCGGGCGACAGCTTGGCGGGGGCCTGTGTCATCAGGGAATTAGGAATTTGCGACCCGGCGGTGAAGACCCGGTGCACAATCAAAGCCAAACGGCAGCTTATTCATAAAAATCCCAACGAAATTAACGAAGATTGTATTTTTAATGACAGTTTACAGTATGACTGGTTATGCCAGTATCCAAAGTCGCAGCAGCAACGCCGCGGCGGGCCCAGACGCCAAAACACTTGCCTGCGGCCAACTCGGGCTAGAAATTCGGTCCGTCAACAGCCGGTTTTTGGACCTGGGATTCCGATTGCCCGACGAGTTGCGTGCGCACGAACCCGCTTTGCGCGACCTTCTCACTGCGCGCTTGAAGCGCGGAAAAGTCGAAGTTCGCGTCTCCCTGGAGTTACAGCAGGCTGCCAGCATTACAGAGCCCTCGGTCAAATTTTTGCAACGCCTGGGCACTTTGCAAGACAACGTCAAGGCTTGGATACCCGAGGCACGCGCGTTGAGCGTGGCCGACGTTCTTCGCCTGACCACCCAGGAGCAGCCGGGACTGCAGGCCCGTGGTGAGGACCTGCTGCCCCTGGCCCAAACAGCACTAGCTGCCCTGCTGGCGGCCCGCGCGCGCGAAGGCGAGCGCCTAGCCACCATGCTTCTGGAACACATCAAGCAACTGCGCCTGTTGGCTGCCCAGGCGGTGCCGCTAGTGCCGCAATTGGTGGCCCACCAGCGCCAGCGCTTCATGGAGCGCTGGGCCGAGGCCATGGCGCTAGGCGTTGGCAGCGCGCTGCCCGAAAGCGCGCAGGACCGGGCGTTGACCGAGGCCACTGCATTCGCCATTCGCATCGATGTGGCCGAAGAAATCACCCGCCTGAACTCGCACCTTGATGAGTTGGAGCGCCTGATCACCAAAGGCGGCGAAATCGGCAAGCGGCTGGACTTTTTGATTCAGGAACTGCACCGTGAAGCCAACACCATGGGCTCCAAATCAGCTGCCCTGGCGTTGACGCATATTTCGGTGGACATGAAGGTGCTCATCGAACAAATGCGCGAGCAAGTGCAAAACATAGAATAGATCGACTTCAGCCGCCCGCACTTACCCTATGGATTACCCCGGAAACCTTTTTGTTGTTGCAGCGCCCAGCGGCGCCGGCAAGTCGAGCCTAGTCAATGCCTTGCTGGAGCTCGACTCTCATGTGCAACCCTCGGTTTCCCACACCACACGCGCACCACGCGGCCAAGAAAAACACGGGCGCGAGTACTTTTTTGTCTCTGAGCCCGAATTTGACGCAATGGTCGCCGCAGACGCTTTTGTAGAGTGGGCCCATGTGCACAACCACCGCTACGGCACCTCCAAAAAAGCCATTGAAGACCGCATGGCATTGGGCGCTGACGTGATTCTGGAGATCGACTTCCAGGGCGCGATCCAGATCAAAAAGACCTTTTCCAACGCGGTGTGCATCTTCATCTTGCCGCCGAGCTGGGACGAGTTGCGGGCGCGCCTGGATCGGCGAGGGGAGGATGCGCCCGCGACCATCGATTTGCGCATGCAAAACGCAGCAATTGAGGTGGCGCAGGCCGAAAAATTCGACTTCGTTATAATTAACGAGTTGTTTGACCGGGCGCTTTTCGATCTGAAAGCGATTGTTCACTCCCAGCGGCTCAAATTTGCGGCGCAAGCGCGCGCCAGAGCCGCAACATTCCAGGCGCTCAACATCCCCATCTAATTCGGAGAATCCCATGGCCCGCATCACCGTCGAAGACTGCCTCGAGCAGATCCCCAACCGTTTCCAACTGGTGCTCGCTGCCACCTACCGCGCGCGCATGCTCAGCCAGGGCCACACCCCCAAGATCGAGAGCAAGAACAAGCCCGGCGTAACCGCACTGCGCGAAATTGCCGCTGGCAAGATTGGCATCGAAATGCTGAAAAAAGTGCCGCTGTAAAGCTGCCCTTTCACATTCAAAAAAGGCCCTGACGGGCCTTTTTTTATGCGCTGGCGGAGCTGTTTGGAGTCAGGAAACGATATACGCCGCAGCGCCAGTAGAGAACAGCGTGCCATCGGCACCCAAAAACTCCATGCGGGTATTGGCCACGCGTGAGCCCAGGCGCAGCACATGGGCGTGCAGCTCGAAATACGGGCTGATGCCGGGGCGCAAATAATCAATGCGCAAATCGATGGTGCCCAATTTGCCAAAGCGGTGCAGGCGCTGCAACGGCGTCTCGTCCATGTGGCGCGCGCCAATTGCAGCCATCACTGCCAGCCCGCCCATGGCGTCCAAGCCCGCGCTGATGACGCCACCGTGTACGCGGTTGAAGGCGAAGTGCCCCACCAGTTCAGGACGCATGTCAATACGCGCGACCACGCGGCTTGGCTCCAGCGAAGTGATCTTCAGGCCCAAGAGCTGGTTAAAGACAATGCGCTCTTCAAAAATAGCCTTCAAGCCGGTGATAAATTCCTCTTCAAACACCATGGGCGCTGGGGCAGCGGGCGCGGCGCCCGCACTATCTGCTAACTTTTTGTTCATAGGCTGATTGTCACAGCCCCAGTTGACGCGAAGCCAACTCCTTCATGATTTCTTCGGCCCCGCCACCAATCATCATCACCTTGACTTCGCGGTAAATACGCTCGCACGCGGTACCGCGCATAAAGCCCATGGCGCCCAAAATCTGCACGCCCTGGTCGGCGCAAAACTGCATGGTTTGCGAGGCGTGGTTTTTCAACAAACACACCTGCGCCACCCAATCCGCGCCCTCGTCGCCTTGGTCCAGACGCGCGGTAAGTGCAGCCACCCAAGCGCGGGTGGACTCGATGCGCATCTTCATGTCCATCAGCTTGTGGCGGATCACCTGGTGCTCGACCAAGGCGCTGCCAAAGGTTTTGCGCGTGCGCGCCCAGTCCAGCGCTTCCGCGTAGCAACGCTCGGCAAATCCCAGCGCCATGACCGACATGGACAGGCGCTCGCCATTGAAGTTGCCCATGATCATCTTGAAGCCACCGCCCTCTTGCCCCACCAGAAAGCGCGCGGGCACGCGCACCCCGTCAAAACGCAAATGCGCGGTGTCCGAGCAATGCCAGCCCATTTTTTGCAAGGGGCTGCGCGACAGGCCAGGCGCGTCGCCCGGCACCACCAGCATGGAAATGCCGCCGCGCCCCTCGTTGGCCGCGTCGGTGCGCACCGCCACGGTCAGCCAGTCGGCGCGCATGCCGGAGGTGATGAAGACCTTTTCGCCGTCCACCACGTAGTCGCCCTCGTCCAGGCGCGCAGTGGTGCGCAGCGCGGCCACATCGCTGCCACCGCCGGGCTCGGTAATCGCCAGTGCGGCAATTTTTTCACCACGCAAGACGCCGGGAATGACCTCGGCCTGCAAGGCCTTAGAGCCCCAACGCAACACGGGCGGCAAGCCGATGTTGTGGCTGAACAGGCTGGCCATCAGGCCGCCGCTGCCGCTCTCGCGCGCCAGGGTTTCGGTCAGGGCGTTGCGTAACACGGCGCTCGCCGGTGTGCCACCCAGGTGCTCGGGGTAACCCATCCCCAGCCAGCCCAGTTCGGCGGCGCGGGTGTAGAGGCTGCGCGGAAAAACTTCCGCCGCCTCCCAATCGGCCAAACGGGGTGCGACCTCTTGGCGCACAAAGCGCTGCGCGCTGTTTTGCAGATGGGTAATGTCCTCAACGCTGACGGCGATTTGCATAGGGCCAGCGCTCAGTGGTGGGGCCGCTTGGCCACGCCCATGGTCTTGGCGATGATGCCGAGCATGACTTCGTCGGCGCCGCCGCCAATCGAGCCCAGGCGACCGTCGCGGAACATGCGCGAGACCTTGTTTTCCCAGGTGTAGCCCATGCCGCCCCAAAACTGCAGGCAGCCGTCAGGAATGCTGCGGTTGAGCCGCCCGGCCAGCAGCTTGCCCATGGAGGCCAGCTCCAGCACATCCTGCCCGCCCACGTAGAGCTCGCAGGCGCGGTAGGTGAGCGCGCGCAGGGCTTCCAGGTCCGTCTTCATCTCCGCCAGTTTGAATTGCACCCATTGCTGGTCGGCCAGCGTGGCGCCAAAGAGCTTGCGCTCTTGCGCCCATTCCATGGTCCAGCCGATGCAGTTGCTCAAGGATTGCAGGCAACTCGCCGCCGCCCACAAGCGCTCTTCCTGGAACTGCTGCATTTGGTAGATAAAACCGTGGCCCTCGGCGCCAATGCGGTTGCGCTGGGGCACGCGCACTTC
>CAMDKE010000172.1 GCA_945901215.1 Comamonas sp. lk | reverse complement strand
TAGTTCCGCAAATAAAACTACATATGATCAATAACGTGCCACTACAGGCTTTTGGAGATTTCAGCACAAAAACCAGCGTAACCCGTTGATTTCATTGAACCGGAGATCGCCAATTACAGAAAAAGTGCTCGGAAGTGTCGAATTTAAGTGGTCAATTCGGTAGCGCCAAAAAAATGTATTTGTGAATCAAACAGGAGCACAGTTGTGTCGTACCAGCGCCCCGTGGAGCGCTAGTTTCGTGTACGCTAAAAATCAGCCCAAAATTTCTTTTGAACTGATCTGGTACTTAAACGCATCCGGCGCATACGGGTCCAGGCGACCGGCAGCAGTTTCGGCGTGGGGGTACATCAAAAAGCCCAGGCGGGGGCCGGTGGAGTGCGGCAGGGTTACGTCGTGGGCGGTGTTAAAGGCCATCCAGTTGCCTTCCCAGCCGCCAAACAAGACCTTGTTGACCGGTGCGACGACCGGGTTTTTGGGGTCTTTGATCCACTGCGCGGTTTCTTGGCGCATCACCTTGGCCACGTCGGCCGGGTCCATGGCCACCCAGCCGTATCCGGCCAAATGCACCTCGGCGCGGCAGTGCTGCGCGCCTTGCAGCTTGGTGGGAATGCCGCCCAGCTCTTTGTAGCCAAAGGCGCTGGGCGCCACGCGCAGGCCATACACGTCGCGCGCGGGCAGGCCCAGCGAGCGGCACAGGCCGACAAACAAGGCGTTCAGGTCGGCGCACTTGCCGCCCAGGTTGCCACTCTCCAGCATGGCGGCAATATCGCCCTCGCCGCAGCCGCGCACCTTGGGTTCGCGGTAGGTGTTTTGCACAATCCAGTCGAACAGTTTTTGGGCTTTTTCGGCGTCGGTGCGGGCGCCGGCCACGGCCTTTTTGGCGGTGTCGCGCACGATGCCGTCTACCGGAATAAGGCTGGTAGCCTGCGTCCATGCGGCCAGCGTGCCGGCAGATTCAGCAGGAACGCCTTTTTTGGACCAGTCTTGCGCGCGGTTTTGGGTCTGGATGCGGCTGGTCAGCTCGACAAAGGGCTTGGCCGTGCCGGGCGCAAATTCGACGTAGAGCATGCGCGCGCCGTAATGGCCGTCAGACGCCATAGAGGCGCCGCCGTTGCTGGTGTAAGACGACTCCAGCGATTGCTGCCAGCCGGTGTTGACGCTGGGCACGGGCAACCACACGCGCGTGGCGCCTTGGGGTGCGGCAATTTCTACCCGCGTGGTGACTTCAAAGGTGCGCCAGTTGCCAGGCTGGGGCGCGAACTGGCGCTCAGCCTCGGCTTGGGCAAAACCCAGGGGCGCAAACGCAGCCAGGGCCGATGCGGCACCTGCAGTTTGCAAAAAGCGGCGGCGCGCGCTGTTAGGCGCGTTGGAAAACACGGTGGTCATAACGAGAACTCCGATTAGGTGAAACAACGCGTACGGCGCATAAATAGATGCCCCGGGGTAGCGCAAACAAAAACCCGGCTGCGCATCACTGCGCGGTGCCGGGTGCAGGGATTATCGCCGCCACATCCGCACAGCTTGCGCGGGCATAGCCCGCAAGGGAAGGCCTTATATTCAAGGCCGCACCTTGCGCAGCAAGGCCTGCGCCCCTGGCATTGACCACGCCGCTCCCCCGATCACAGAGACCGCGCCCCTTTGACTTCTGACGCCACCATTCCCCCCCTTGCCCAACACGCCCTGGCTGCATTTGAGAAGGTGGTGGGCCGCACCGCGGGCTTTCGCACGCGCCCGGGCCAGCACGCCATGGCCGTGTGCGTGGCCGACACGCTGGCGCGCGCCGACTTGGGCGAGTGCGACGAGCCGACCCAGGCGATAGCCGTCATCCAGGCGGGCACCGGTGTGGGCAAATCAGCGGCCTATGCGAGCACCGCCATTGCGATGGCGCTGGAGCGCAAGACCCGGGTGCTGATATCCACCGCCACCGTGGCCCTGCAAGAGCAGCTGATGCAAAAAGACCTGCCCGCGCTGGCTGCGGCCATGGACCAGCCTTTTGCCTACGCGCTGGCCAAGGGCCGGGGCCGCTATGTGTGCAAGCTCAAGCTCGAACGCCTGGTGGGCGTGGGCGGCGTGGACGAAGACCTGTTTGAAGAAGAACAGAGCGCCCAGCGCGGTGCCAACCACGAAGCGCAAGAAGAACGCCGCATGCGCCTGTACGAGCACATGGCCAATTTGCTGGCGAACGGCCGCTGGGACGGCGACCGCGACGCCCTGAACGACGCCCCCGAGCCCAGCGACTGGAGCACCGTGGCCGCCGAGCGCCATAGTTGTACCGCCCGCCACTGCCCACGCTACCGCGAATGCAGCTACTACCAGGCGCGCACCAAGCTGGCCGAGGCCAACGTGATCGTAGCCAACCACGACCTGGTGCTGGCGTCCCTGGGCATGAAAACCCTGCCCGAGCTGGACAACTGCCTGGTGATTTTTGACGAAGGCCACCACCTGCCCGCCGTAGCGCTGGACCAGTTCAGCAGCACCATGGATTTGTCGGGCCTGCGCTGGCTGGACAAACTGCCCAAAATCTTGACCGAGGTGAGCGCCAGCCTGCAGCTCACGCTGACCGAAGACGTGGCCACGGTGGCCAGCCAGCTCAAAGGCGCGCTGCAGCAGCTTGCCCGCATGGCGCTGGAGCTGGTGCACGCCAGCACCCAGGGCAAAGACGGCACGCTGCGCTTTGCCCACGGCGTGCTGCCCGAGGCGCTGACCGAGCCGGTGGCCCTGATCCACGCCCAAGCCGGGGGCCTGTCCAAGGCGCTCGAAGCCCTGGGCGCCGAAGTGAAGGCTGTCGCCAAAGAAGACCCCGCCCAGGCGCTGCAATGCGCGCAGCTATACGCCAAGCTGGGCGGCCTGTCGCCGCGCCTGGGCAGCGTGGTGGGCACCGCCGAGCTGCTGCTGGAGCATGGCGCCCAACCCTTGGCCAAATGGCTGCAGTGCGAGAGCGAAAGCGGCTACCTGAACATCAGCGCCCACGCCTGCCCCATCGTGCCGGGCGACTTGCTGCGCCAGTTTTTGTGGAGCCGGGTGCGCGCTGCCGTGGTGACATCCGCGTCGCTGACCAGCTGCGGCAGTTTTGACTACTTTTTGAATGAAGCCGGTCTTTCCCACAAGCCTTATGTGACGGCGCTAGAGGTTTCCAGCCCCTTTGACTACACCGCACAAGGCACGCTGACCGTGGTGCACACCCTGGCCGAGCCGAAAAACGCCGAGGCCTATACCGCCGAAATGGTGGAATATTTAATGCAAGACCTGGCGCAGGTGCAGCGCGGGGCGCTGGTGCTGTTTACCTCACGCGCGCAAATGCGCAGCGCGGTGGACGCGCTGCCCGGCGCGCTGCGCGACTGCGTGCTGGTGCAGGGTGTTATGTCGCGCACCCGGCTGCTGGCCACGCACATGGCGCGGGTGGAAGCGGGTTTTGCGTCCGTGCTGTTTGGCTTGCAGTCCTTTGGCGAGGGCCTGGATTTGCCTGGCGCGCTGTGCGAGACGGTGTTTATCGCCAAACTGCCCTTTGCCCCACCCAGCGACCCGGTGGACGAGGCGCGCGCCGAGTGGCTGCGCAGCGTGGGGCGCGACCCGTTTAATGAGCTGGTGATTCCGGCCACCGGAGTCAAGCTCTTGCAATGGACCGGCCGCGCCATCCGCACCGAAGACGACCGCGCCCAGGTGATTTGCTACGACAAACGCTTAACCACGCAGGCCTACGGGCGGCGCATGCTGGGCGGGCTGCCGCCTTATCGGCTGGAGCGGCGGGGCTAAAAAGGCACGCGCTGACCTTGCTAGACTGCCTCTAATGACCGACGCCACCGCCCCGCACACACCCATGATGGCCCAGTACTTGGGCCTCAAAGCGGACTATCCAGACACCCTGCTCTTCTACCGCATGGGCGATTTTTACGAGATGTTTTTTGCGGACGCCGAAAAAGCCGCCCGCTTGCTCGACATCACCCTCACCCACCGGGGCACCAGCGCGGGCCAGCCCATTCCGATGGCGGGCGTACCTTTTCATGCCATGGAAGGCTATCTAGCCAAGCTGATCCGCCAGGGCGAGTCGGTGGCGATTTGCGAGCAAGTGGGCGAAGTCGGCGGCAAAGGACCAGTGGAGCGCAAGGTGGTGCGCGTCGTCACCCCCGGCACGCTGACGGATGCCGAACTGCTGAACGACAAGTCCGAATCGCTGCTGCTGGCTGTGCACCAGGGCCCGCGCAACCGCTGCGGCCTGGCCTGGCTGAGCGTCACCCAAGGCGTGGTGCACCTGGCCGAATGCACGGCCGATGAAATGCCCGACTGGGTGACGCGACTGGCGCCCAGCGAACTGGTGTTTAGCGCAGGCGCCACCAACGCTTTTGAAGACCGGCTCAAGCGCCTGCGATTTGGCTCCGGTGTTTCGCTGACTGCGCGTCCCGAATGGCAGTTTGACAGCGCCCTGGGCGAGCGCAAGTTGCAAGAAGTGTTGCACGCCGCCACGCTGGCCGCATGGAATGCCCAAGACCTTGCCCTGGCCCATGCCGCTTGCGCCGCGCTCTTGGGCTATGCAGAACACACCCAGGGCCGCGCCCTGGCGCACATCAGCGACCTGGAAGTGCAGCGCAATGGCGAACTCATCGACCTGCCCCCCAGCACCCGGCGCAACCTCGAACTCACCCAAACCCTGCGCGGCGAGGACGCGCCCACGCTGTTCTCCTTGCTCGACACCTGCATGACCGGGATGGGCAGCCGCCAGCTCAAAGACTGGCTGCTTCAACCCCGGCGCGACCGCGCCCAGGCACGCGCGCGCCTGCAAGCCCTGGCCACGCTGCGCGCCGATACGCGCCACAACGCCACGCTGGCCGTGGCCTTGCGCGCGCAGATCAAAGGCAGCGCCGACGTGGAACGCATCACCGCGCGCCTGAGCCTGCGCCAGGTGCGACCACGCGAGCTGGTGGGTTTGGTGCAAACGCTGGGCAAGAGCCGGGCACTGGCGCAGTCGCTCGAAGGCTTTGCCGCAGACCAGGAATCGTTGGTGGGCCTGGGTGCCTCGGGCGCGTTGCTGGATCGCATCGCCACCGATTTGCTGCCGCCCTCGGGCTGCTCGGCGCTGCTGCAAAGCGCCATCGCGCCCGAGCCGGCCGCGCTGGTGCGCGATGGCGGCGTGATTGCCAGCGGTTTTGACGCGGAGCTTGACGAGCTGCGCGCCATCCAAACCAACTGCGACGCCTTTTTACTGGACCTGGAAACGCGCGAGCGCACCCGCACTGGCATCGCGAATTTGCGCGTGCAGTTCAACAAAGTGCACGGCTTTTATATCGAAGTGACCCAGGGCCAGGCCAGCAAAGTGCCAGATGACTACCGCCGGCGCCAAACCCTGAAAAACGCCGAGCGCTTCATCACCCCCGAACTCAAATCCTTTGAAGACAAGGCCCTCAGCGCCCAGGAACGCGCCCTGGCCCGCGAGAAATGGCTGTTTGAGCAGTTGCTCGACGCCTTGCAGGCCTTTGTTCCGGCGCTTATCCGCTTGGCGCGTGCCCTGGCCGCGCTGGACGCCTTATGCGCGCTGGCCGAGCGTTCGCTCACCCTGGGCTGGTGCGCACCGCAGTTTGTCGAGCACCCGTGCATAGCCATATCCCAAGGTCGCCACCCGGTGGTGCAAGCACGCCTGGCAGAACTGAGCAGCGGCAACTTCATTGCCAACGACACGCAGCTCGGGCCACGCCAACGCCTGCAAGTGATCACCGGCCCGAACATGGGCGGCAAATCGACCTATATGCGCCAGGTAGCGCTGATTGTGCTGCTGGCCAGCGTGGGCTCGTATGTGCCTGCCAACGCTTGCCGCCTGGGGCCGATTGACGCCATCCACACCCGCATTGGAGCGGCAGACGACCTGGCCAACGCGCAGTCCACCTTCATGCTGGAGATGGTGGAGGCGGCGCAGATTTTGCACAGCGCCACGCCGCAGTCGCTGGTGCTGATGGACGAGATTGGCCGGGGCACATCCACCTTTGACGGCCTGGCCCTGGCCGGCGGCATCGCGGCTTATCTGCACAACAAGACGCAGGCCTTCACGCTGTTTGCCACGCACTATTTCGAGCTCACCGAGTTCCCGACCAAGCACCACAGCGCCGTGAACGTGCATGTGAGCGCCGTCGAGTCCGGTGCCGACATTGTCTTTTTGCACCACATCGAAGCCGGCCCGGCCAGCCGCAGCTACGGCATTGC
>CAMDKE010000171.1 GCA_945901215.1 Comamonas sp. lk | reverse complement strand
TGAAGACTACGAACGACTGCTCGACGCCCAGGGCAGGGCGCACGCGGCCGATGCTGCCGAGGCGGGCAAGGCGCTGGAGCTGCGTATTCGCCTTGAAGCCAAGTCAATCGCTGACAAATACGTAGAGCCGCCGTACACCACCGACTTTGCGATTTTGTTTTTGCCCACCGAGGGCCTGTACGCTGAGGTGCTGCGCCGCCCCGGCCTGATGGAGGCGCTGCAGCGCGATCACCGCATCACCCTGGCCGGGCCGACCACGCTGCTGGCCATGCTGAGTTCGCTGCAAATGGGCTTTCGCACCCTGGCGTTGGAAAAGCGCTCCAGCGAAGTCTGGCAGGTGCTGGGCGCGGTCAAAACCGAGTTTGGCAAGTTTGGCGAGGTGCTGTCCAAGGTCAAGTCGCAGACCGAAACCGTCCTCAAAACCCTGGACGGCGCCGAGGTGCGCAGCCGCGCCATGGGCCGGGCTTTGAAAAAAGTGGAAAGCCTGCCCGAGTCGCAAGTGGCCGCGCTGATTGCGCAGGACAAAGACTTTGACAGCGACTCCGGGCCTGTCTTGCCCTGACCTTCGCCGGCTCAGGGTTTGCGCCTGGTTTGGTGCTCAGTCCACGCCGCCTTCGCTTAGGCTACCGGCGG
The DNA here is from genome assembly GCA_945901215.1 of Comamonas sp. lk. GTDB lineage: Bacteria > Pseudomonadota > Gammaproteobacteria > Burkholderiales > Burkholderiaceae_C > Allorhodoferax. Next base: position 5,580 of record CAMDKE010000171.1, on the reverse strand, counting down.
GGCGGCCGCCCGGCTCCCGAGTTGGTAGAAGTCGGTGATGACATCCCAAGCGGCCTGCGGTGTATCGCAGTAGTGCAGCAGGTCCAGGTCTTTGCGCTCAATCGTGCCTTCTTCGATCATGAACTCGAAGTTGATGAGCCGCTTCCAGTAACTGCTGCCGTACAAAATAATGGGCACCGGCTTTTCTTTCCTGGTTTGCACCAGGGTGATGATCTCGAACAACTCGTCTAGGGTGCCGTAACCGCCGGGAAATGCCACCAGCGCTTTGGCGCGCATCATGAAATGCATTTTGCGCGCTGCAAAATAGTGAAACTGAAAGTGCAGCGCCGGCGTCACATAAGGGTTCACGCGCTGCTCGTGCGGCAAGGTGATGTTCAGGCCCAGGTTGGCGGCGCCCATCTCGAACGCCCCCCTATTGGCCGCTTCCATGATGCCCGGGCCGCCGCCGGTGCAAATGTACATCTGGTCCCTTTGAGGATGCTGCAAACTGTAGCCCGCCACCAGGCGTGCAAACTGGCGCGACTGCTCGTACCAGGCGGCGTTGCGCACGTCGCGCTGGGCGCGTTCCAAGTCACGCGGGTCGGCACCTTTTTGCGCTTGCGCCAGGCGCTGGGCGGCCATTTCCGGCGAAACAAAGCGGGCACTGCCAAAAACCACCACCGTGCGCTCAATGCCTTGGCGGCTCAGCTCCAATTCGGGCTTGAGCATTTCCAGCTCAAAGCGGATACCCCGAGTCTCCCGGCGCAGCAAAAACTCCGGGTCAGCAAAAGCCAGTCGGTTGGAGTCGGCGCTCAGCACGTCCTGCGGGTTGTGCTTGAATTCGCGCCATTCACTTGCCACCTGGGCTGGAGATAGGGTTTTGGTATTTTTCATGCAGGCATTTTCAGACACTGGCATGGCGAATCCGTTATCCCAAAAAACCCAAAGCTCCCGAAGGAGCTTTGGGTCACTGGGGCGCCGTTGACAGCGCCTGCGGGAAAGGCTTAGACGCGCTTACGGTACTCGCCAGTGCGGGTGTCGATCTCAACCTTGTCGCCTTGGGCTACGAAAATCGGCACGCCGATCTCAAAACCGGTGGCAATCTTGGCGGGCTTGAGCACTTTGCCCGAGGTATCGCCTTTGACGGCGGGCTCGGTCCAGGTGATTTCACGCACCACGCTGGTGGGCAGCTCGACCGAGATGGCTTTCTCGTCGTAAAAAACCACTTCGAGTTCCATGCCGTCTTCGAGGTAGTTCAGGGCGTCGCCCATGTTTTCGGCCTCGACTTCGTACTGGTTGAACTCTTCGTCCATGCAGATGTACATGGGTTCGGCAAAGTAGGAATAGGTGCAGTCTTTTTTGTCCAAGATGACCTGGTCCATCTTGTCGTCGGCCTTGAACACGACTTCGGTGCCAAAGTTGGCAATCAGGCTTTTGAGCTTCATGCGCACGGTGGCGGAGTTGCGTCCGCCACGGCTGTATTCGGTTTTGAGCACGACCATGGGGTCTTTGCCGTGCATGATGACGTTACCGGCGCGAATTTCTTGGGCAATTTTCATAATGGGTTGAGAAGGTTGATCTCAGTCTGCAGATTAGGCCGCGGCGTGCGGCGGGGCGAGAGATGCGCGCAAGCGGCGCTCAAAAGCAGCAAAGCCGCTAATTTTATCGCTGTTTCATTTCTTCATGACCGATTGGCGCTCAGCCACGAAACCTAGGAGACCGCTGACGAGGTCGGTTTGCGTCGCCAAACCATTTTGCAAAGCGCGCGCCCATGCGCGCCATGGCACTTCGGGAGCCATCGGCAGCGGCACATCGCCGCGCCACGGCACCACCCCGTTCCACTGCGCGTGCCAGTTGCGCACCAGCGCAGGCGCGTCTATGAAGTCCAGGAACGCGGCTAGCTTGGCGCGGTGCACGCCGTCGTCCTGAGGGTAAATCTGCCAGACAAAAGGCTGCCCCGCCCACAGGGCGCGCACCAGAGAATCTTCGCCCCGCACAAAGTTCAGGTCGCAGGCCCACAGCAATTGGTCAAAGTCGGTTTGCGATAGCAGGGGCAGGAAGCTCACCCGCAGGTCGCTCTTGCCGTCAGGCGCTTGCGCCAGAGCGTGCTCTGCCAAGCCACTTGCCTTGCCAGCCGTCACCAAGAGGTGCACCGGTGGGGTTTGGGTGCCGAGCTGCTCTAGCAGTTGCGCCACCGGCGCGCAGTCGTAACAAAACAGCGATACCAGCGGCCCGCCTTCGTCTGCCAGCCCCAGACTCTGTAAAAAAATGTGCCGCTCGGCGCTGCGAAAAGCGCCGCGTCGCTCCAACAGACCGGGCTCGCGCACCAGTCCGCCAGTCTGGGGCGTGAAGCCGGGGTAGTAGAAATGCTTGGTCCAGCCCTTGGCCGGTCCACTCATAACCGGCGAGGGCAGGGCGTGACAGCGCTCCACAAAGTCTTCGGCGCTGAGGTACTCCAGATTGGTCCAGACCGGTTGCAATACGCCGCCAAGCGAAAGCGCACGGGCTGCGACGAAGGCGGTGGGCAGTTCGCAGCCAAAACTCTCCATCCACACTTGTGCGGGTTCCAGCCCCTGCAACACCTGTGGCTTGGACGCATCGCTCCAATCCCGCACGGAAACGCCCGGCCAGCGCCCCTCCAACGCGCCCGGCGCCAGCCAGTTGAGGGCTTGCGTGTCGTCCAGCCACAGGCGCACGGTGTGGCCACGCGCGGCCAGGTCGGCGGCCAGGCGCCAGCACACACCCACGTCGCCAAAGTTGTCAATCACCTGGCAAAAAATATCCCATAGCCACGGCCCTGCGGGTGGTGGGGGTTGGCGCTGGTGCTGGGCTTTGGAGTGCATGTAGCCCATTGTCCACCCCAGTTGGGGCGGGCGGGTTGTGCGCGTCTTTCTGCGTCGCCCGAAGACACCGTCGAAGCCAAGTGCCAGCGCAAACCAACCGACAATAGACGCCATGAGCGTTGCCGAACATTCCGAAGAACTATTGCGCCAGGTTGCAGCCCTGCCCACGCTGCCAGGCGTCTACCGATACTTTGACGCGCAAGGCCAGGTGTTGTACGTCGGCAAGGCCATCAGCCTGAAAAAACGGGTGGCCAGCTACTTCCAAAAAAACCACGGCGGCACCCGCATTGGCCACATGGTGAGCAAGATCGTGCGCCTGGAGACCACGGTGGTTCGGTCCGAGGCCGAGGCGCTGCTGCTGGAAAACAACCTTATCAAGACGCTCAACCCGAAATACAACATCTTGTTTCGGGACGATAAAAGCTACCCCTACCTGAAAATGACGGCGGCCTCCGAGGGTCCGCCAACCGCTGGCGGTGGCAAGACCGGGGCCGCGCCGCAGCAATTTTCCCGCGTGGCCTATTACCGTGGCGGCGTGGAGAAAAAACACCACTACTTTGGCCCCTATCCCAGTGCCTGGGCGGTCAAAGAAGCCATTTTGTTGATGCAAAAAGTGTTTCGCCTGCGCACTTGCGAAGACTCGGTGTTTAGCAACCGCACGCGCCCGTGTTTGCTTTACCAGATCAAGCGCTGCTCCGGCCCCTGTGTGGGCCGCATCAGCGCCGCGGACTATGCCCAAGACGTGCAAGACGCGCAAAAGTTCTTGCGGGGTGACGCCCAAGAGGTGATGCGCTCGCTGGAGGGCCGCATGATGGCGCACGCCGAGCGCCTGGAGTTTGAGCAGGCCGCCGAGTTGCGCAACCAGGTGGCGGCGTTGTCCAATGTGCTGCACCAGCAGTCGGTAGACAACGTGTCAGACCGCGATGTCGACATCCTGGCAGTGAAAGTGCAGGGCGGCAAAGCCTGCGTCAACCTTGCCATGGTGCGCGGCGGGCGGCACCTGGGCGACCGGCCTTACTTTCCGGTGCACGTAGAAGACGCCACCGTGCTGATGGACATAGACGACGAGGCGCCGGCAGACGCCAACGCGACACTGGAGGGGCAGGTCGAAGTTCGGGTGCTGCAAGCCTTTTTGGCGCAGCACTACATCGGCGTGCCAATGCCCTCTGTGCTGGTGGTCAGTCACCCGGTGGGCAAGGCGCTGCTGTCTGCGCTTTCTGAGCAACACGGATTCAGGGTTACGGCGCTGCACCAACCGCGCGAACAACGCCGCGCCTGGCTCGACATGGCGCAAACCAATGCCGCGCTGCAACTGGCCCGCCTTCTGGCCGAAGAAGGCTCGCAGCAAGCCCGCACCCGCGCGCTGGCCGAGGCGCTGGACCTCACCAACGAAGACCTGGACACCCTGCGCATTGAGTGTTTTGACATCTCGCATACGGCGGGCGAAGCCACCCAGGCCTCATGCGTGGTGTTTCAGCACCACGCCATGCAAAACGCGCAGTACCGTCGCTACAACATTGAGGGCATCACCCCCGGTGACGACTACGCCGCCATGCGCCAGGTGCTGACCCGGCGCTACAGCAAAACCGCCGAGGCGCTGGCGCAGGCCAAGCACGCCGGCGTACCGCCCTCGGGCAGCGACCGCCTGCCCGATCTCGTGCTGGTGGACGGCGGCAAAGGCCAGGTGTCTATGGCGCGCGAGGTGTTTGAGGGCCTGGGGCTGGACTTGTCGCTGATCGTCGGCGTGGAAAAGGGCGAGGGCCGCAAGGTCGGGCTCGAAGAGCTGGTATTTGCCGACGGGCGCGACAAGGTCTATCTGGGCGCCGACTCGGCCGCCTTGATGCTGGTGGCCCAGATTCGCGATGAGGCGCACCGCTTTGCCATTACCGGCATGCGCGCCCAACGCGCCCGGGTGCGCTTAAGCGGTGGCAAGCTCGAAGAAATTCCAGGCGTAGGCCCCAAGCGCCGGGCCAAGCTGCTGCAGCGTTTTGGCGGCGTGCGCGGGGTGGCCATGGCCAGCGCCAAGGACATTGCGTCGGTTGAGGGCATATCGCCGGAACTGGCCGAGGAGATTTACCGGGCGCTGCATTAGGCGTGCCACAATCCCCCGCATGTTCACCACCATCCCCACGCTCTTGACATGGACGCGCATTTTTGCGATCCCCTTGATCGCCGGGGTGTTCTACCTGCCCGAGGCGACCGCAACGCTGGCAGAAAAGAACCTGGCTGCCACGATTATGTTTGTCGTCTTTGCCTTGACCGACTGGCTGGACGGCTACCTGGCGCGCAAGCTAAACCAGACCTCGTCCTTTGGTGCTTTTCTGGACCCGGTGGCCGATAAATTCTTGGTCTGCGCCTGTGTTTTGGTTTTGGTGCATTTACGCCGCGCGGACGTGTTTGTGGCACTCATCATTATTGGCCGAGAGATTGCGATTTCGGCCCTTCGAGAATGGATGGCGCAGATTGGCGCATCCAAAAGTGTCGCGGTGCACATGATCGGCAAGCTCAAGACTGTGGCGCAGATGGTGGCGATTCCTTTTTTGTTGTTTGACGGCCTGTTGTTTGGCGTGGTCGACACCCATGCTTGGGGTGTGGTGCTCATCTGGGTCGCTGCAGGGCTCACGGTCTGGTCGATGGTGTTTTATTTGCAAAAAGCAGTTCCCGAAATTCGGGCGCGCAACACCTAAGCGCCAAAGCAGCACATGGCCAGCGTTGTCCACCATGGCAACTACGAAAAATGATCGGTGACACACCAATT
>CAMDKE010000170.1 GCA_945901215.1 Comamonas sp. lk | reverse complement strand
CGAAGCATGTCAAAAAAAAGTTCGGGTCGGGCAATGCCGGCCACGGCTTTCAGGGGTAAGCGTCCGGGGTCTTGGAACTGCTCCAGGGCAATGGACTGCCCTTGTCGGTTGTGTGCGTGGCTTGCCAGCGTTCGCTGAGCGCTGAATTGGCCCGTTTGGGGCGCTCCACTGGTGTTGAGCACCAGCAGGGTTTGGTCCGACTGGCCGGCACAGGCCACGGGCTGCCGAGGCCACGGCTCACGCAAGGGCCCCGCCGGAAGCAGCCATCCGTTGCCGCACGCACGGTCGTCAAACACACAAATTTCGAGGTCGCGCCACAAGCGGTAGTCCTGAAGGCCGTCGTCGCAAACCAGCACGTTGGTTTCGGGATACTGCGCCAGCAGGGCTAGTGCTGTGCGGTGACGGTCTGGGCCCACAAAAACCGGCGCTTGGGTTGCGTGCTGCAGCAGGATTGGCTCGTCGCCCACATCCTGGGGGTTCGCTCCCGGGCTTACTTCGCGGTAGTCCCTGGACTGGCGGCCATATCCCTTGGAGATCACGCCCACTCGGAAACCCTGAGAGCGCAGGTGTTGCGCCAAGGCGATGACGGTGGGGGTTTTGCCCGCGCCCCCGGCCACCACATTGCCCACCACGATCACAAAAGCATGTGCCCGTTGACTGCGCAAAATGCCCTTGAGAAAAAGCTGCCGCCGCAGCGCGACCAAGGCGCGGTAGAACTGCGATACAGGCCACAACAGCCGGGCCAATGGCCCCTTGCCAGTCCAAGCTTGCAGTATCGTGGACTGACCCTTGGCGCCCATGGCTTTAGGGCTTGTTCGGGGTTGGTGGGGACTGCAGTGCAAACGTAACCTGGGCGATGCCTACGATGCGCGCGGCCTCGATGGCAGTCATCACGGATTGGTGGCTCGCGCTGGCGTCGGCGCTGACGACCAGCACCGGTGTGCCCACTCCTTTGGCACTGGCGCGCATGGCTGCGGTCAGTGATTTGAGGCTACGGTCGCCCAGCCTTTCATTGCCCACGCTGTATTCGCCATCGGCGCCCACGCCCACATGGACCTCTTTCGGGAACGTATGCTGCTTTTCCGCTTCTGCCACAGGCAGTGTGATTTTGAGTTGGGTGGCCTTGTTGTAGGTGGTCGACAACATTAAAAAAATGAGGACCACCAGCAGCACGTCGATAAACGCAATAAGGTTGATCTCTGGCTCGTCGCGTCGCAAGGGGTTGAAGTTCAGGGCCGAAGCGGAGCGCTCAGTCCGGTCGAATACAGAGCTCATGGCTGGTCCGCGTCTGTGGTTTGGATGTGGCGCAGCAGCCGCTCTGTGCCAGACTCCAGCGTGAGCAAGTGGCTGTCAATGCGCGCGCGGAAATAACGCCAAAAAACAAGCGAAGGGATTGCCACCATCAAGCCAAACGCAGTGTTGTATAGCGCCATGGAAATGCCTTGGGCCAATTGCACGGGGTTGCTGGCCCCGGCGGCTCCTGAAGACTGGGCGCCAAAGATTTCGATCATTCCGACCACTGTCCCGAGCAAGCCCATCAGTGGGGCCGATGAGGCCACCGTGGCCAAAATGTTCATATGGGCCTCGAGGCGGTGAGCCACGCCGCGGCCCGCGGTTTGCACTGCGGCGCGCAATTCCTCTTGCGACGCTTTGGGCTTGGTCTTTAATAAATGCAAGGCACTGGCCAGGATTTCACCCAGCATGGAGTTCTGTTCTAAGTCGGCCAGGGAGTCTTTGGAGGGAAGGCCTTTTTGGGTGACTGCAATGACGGTGTCTGCCAGCCCTGCGGGGGCAACTTTTGATACGGCCAGTGCGGAAAATCGTTCGATCACGATCGCCAGAGCCAAGATGGAGCTGGCAATAAGCGGCCAAATAGGCCACCCCGCAGCTTGTATGATGGAAAACAAAATGGTACTCCCTGTGACAATAGTCCGAGCGCAATTATCTTGGATTGTTGGGCCGGTCTGCCAAAGTTTTGCAGCCCTTTGACGCCCCCTCGCATTTTTCAACCGACACTCCATTACAAGGCCTCGCATGGGCGAAACGTCTGCGTCTAGTGCTCCTGGCCCTCGCGTCTGGGGGGTCTCGGCCTTGTGCCAAGCCATTGCTGACGCATTGGACTCGCGCTTCAACCCGGTGCGCGTGGCCGCCGAGATCAGCGGGTTTGTGCGTGCCGCTAGCGGGCACTGCTATTTTTCTCTGAAAGACGATAGCGGCCAGATTCGGTGCGCCATGTTCAAACGCGCCGCCAGCGGGCTGGACTTCGTGCCGCGCGATGGCCAGCGGGTGGAAGTTTCGGGGCGCGTGGGCGTGTACCAACCCCGTGGGGAACTGCAACTGGTGGTGGAGAGCATGGTGCGCGCGGGCGAAGGCACTTTGTTTGAGCAGTTTCTGTTGCTGAAAGCCCGGCTCGAGGCGCTTGGGTTGTTTCAAGCCCAACGCAAGCGGCCCCTGCCGTCGCAGGTGCGCGGCATCGGGCTGGTGACCTCGCTGGGCGCAGCGGCCCTGCATGACGTGGTGACGGCCTTGCAGCGGCGCGTGCCGCATATCCCGGTAGTGCTGGCCCCGGCCAGCGTCCAGGGCGCTGGTGCGGCGGCCGAAATAGGCCAAGCGCTGCAGCGTTTGTATGCCATGGCGACTGCTCCGCCGGGCCGCAATACCCTTGCTATTGACCTGATTTTGCTGGTACGCGGCGGAGGCGCCATGGACGACCTGTGGGCTTTTAATGACGAAGCGCTGGCGTACACGCTGGCCCAAAGCCCGGTGCCCATCGTGTCGGGTATTGGCCACGAAACGGACTTCACCATTGCCGATTTTGTTGCCGATCTGCGTGCCCCAACGCCTACTGCGGCGGCCGAAATGTGCGCTCGCAGCCGCGATGGCTTGCTGGAGGCGGCAGCCCAGATGCAAAAGCGGATGCAGGTAGCCACCGCCCGCGCCCTTGACACCCGGGCCCAGCGGCTCGACATGGCAGCGGTGCGACTGGGTCGCCCGACCGCCCCGGTGGCCAAAATGCGCATGGCCCTGGCCACCGCGCAGCAGCGCATGGCGCACCGTGTGGCGCAGGTGATCCAGAGCGGCCAATCCGACGTGTCGCGTGTCCAAGCCAGTCTGGGTGCTGCGGCGCGGCGTGATACGCAGCGCCAATTCCACCGCCTGGGAAGTTTGGATCTGCGCCTGGGCTTGCTCGACCCCCAGCTGGTGCTGGGCCGGGGCTATGCATGGCTGGCCGACTCACAGGGGCAAACGCTAAGCCGCGTAGGCCACTTGCAGCCGGGTCAGGCGGTGCAGGCCCGCCTTGTGGACGGTACGGTTGCTCTGCAAGTGCGGGGCGACCAGCCAAAATAGTTTCTACAATCGCCCTCTTTGTTAGCCTGTCCCACCCCATCCAATCCAGAGGAATCCATGGAACACACCCTGCCCGCACTCCCCTACGCCATTGATGCATTGGCCCCCGCTTATTCCCAGGAAACACTGGAGTTTCACCACGGCAAGCACCACAACGCCTATGTGGTCAACCTCAACAACCTGCAAAAAGGAACCGAGTTTGAGGCCATGGCGCTCGAAGAAATCATCAAAAAATCCAGCGGCGGCATCTACAACAACTCCGCACAAATTTGGAACCACACCTTTTTCTGGAACTGCATGAAGCCCCACGGCGGCGGCGAACCCACCGGCGCACTGGCGGCAGCGATCACGTCAAAGTGGGGCAGCTATGCCGCGTTCAAAGAAGCTTTTGTCAAATCTGCAGTGGGCAACTTTGGTTCCGGCTGGACCTGGCTGGTGAAAAAGGCCGACGGCTCCGTAGACATCGTCAACATGGGCGCCGCTGGCACCCCGCTGACCACGGGCGATAAAGCGCTGTTGACCGTGGACGTGTGGGAACATGCTTACTACATCGACTACCGCAATATGCGTCCCAAGTTTGTCGAAACCTTCCTTGACAAGCTGGTGAACTGGGAATTTGCCCAAGCCAACTTCGCAGCCTAAGCGCCAAATCCGGATCGCCGAAAGGGGCGCTGCAGAAAAAAATGCCAGCCGGTGCAAACCGGGCTGGCATTTTTTTGGTCCTTTCGCGCAAGCCTATTTCAAGCCCAACACCCAAGCCACCAGCCGCTTAGATTCCGCAGGCGACACCTGCGCGTTGGCAGGCATGTAGACCACGCCCCAGGCGCCATTGCCGCCTTGGCGCACCTTGAGCGCCAGGCGATCCAGGGCGGCGGGGTCTTGGCGGTACTTGTCGGCAACCGCCTTGAAGGCCGGGCCGACCACCTTTTTGTCGATGGCGTGGCAGGCCAGGCAGTTTTTGGACTTTGCAAATGCCGCCTCCGCTGCGGCGTCCGCCCAGGCTTGCGGTCCGAGCAGCAGCGCGGCGCACAGGGCGGCAAGCCGTGCGGCAACTTGCATGGCGCAGGCCAACTTAGTAGTTGTCCAGCACCGCGCCCTTGCTGGCGGTGGAGGCGTTGAACGCAAACTTGGCCTGCACACCGCGTGTGTAGCGGGGCGCGGGCGCGGTCCAGGCGGCGCGGCGTTTGGCGATCTCTCCCGCGTCCACATTGAGTTCCAGAATGAGCTGGTGCGCGTCGATGGTGATGGAGTCGCCCTCATGAATGAGCGCAATCGTGCCCCCGGCTGCGGCCTCGGGCGCCACGTGGCCAACCACCATGCCCCAGGTGCCGCCAGAGAAGCGACCGTCGGTGATCAGACCCACGCTTTCGCCCAGACCCGCACCGATCAGGGCGCCGGTGGGTGCCAGCATTTCGGGCATACCGGGACCGCCTTTGGGGCCTAAGTAGCGGAGCACCATCACGTCGCCCGCCACAATCTTGCCGGCCAAAATGGCTTGCAGGGCTGATTGTTCGTCTTCAAATACCCGGGCCGGGCCGGTCATTACGGGTTTTTTCAGGCCGGTGATCTTGGCCACTGCGCCTTCGGGCGACAGGTTGCCTTTGAGGATGGCCAGGTGGCCCTGGGCGTACATGGGTTTGGCTATGGGGCGAATCACGTCCTGGTCGGCGCGGGGCACGTCTGGAATATCTTTGAGCACTTCGGCAATCGTCTGTCCGGTGATGGTGATGCAGTCGCCGTGCAGCAGGCCCGCTGCCAGCAAGGTTTTCATGACCTGGGGGATGCCGCCGGCCTGGTGCAGGTCCACGGCCAGGTATTTGCCGCTGGGCTTCAAATCGCACAACACCGGGGTTTTGACGCGCACGCGCTCAAAGTCGTCAATCGTCCATTCCACGTCCGCCGCATGCGCAATGGCCAGGAAGTGCAGTACCGCGTTGGTGGAGCCACCGGTGGCCATGATGACGGCCACGGCGTTTTCGATCGACTTGCGGGTTACGATGTCGCGTGGTTTGAGGTCGTTTTTGATGGCTTCGATCAGTACTTTGGCCGATTCCTTGGCCGAATTCATTTTTTCGTCGTGCGGGTTGGCCATGGTGCTGGAGTAGGGCAGGGACATGCCCAGGGCCTCAAACGCGCTGGACATGGTATTGGCCGTGTACATGCCGCCGCAGGAGCCGGGGCCGGGAATGGCGCGCTGCTCGATTTCGTGCAGGTCGAAGTCGCTCAAATTGCCTGCGGCGTTTTGGCCCACGGCCTCAAATACGCTGACGATATTGAGGTCTTGCCCCTTGTAGCGGCCCGGCAGGATGGTGCCGCCGTAAACATAAATGGCCGGCACGTTGGCGCGCAGCATGCCCATCATGCCGCCGGGCATGTTTTTGTCGCAGCCGCCCACTACCACCACGCCGTCCATCCACTGGCCTTGCACGCAGGTTTCGATGCAGTCCGAAATCACTTCGCGACTCACCAGGCTGTATTTCATGCCTTCGGTGCCCATGGCCATGCCGTCGGAGATCGTTGGCGTGCCGAACACCTGGGCGTTGCCGCCGGCTTCTTCAATTCCGGCAATGGCCGCGTCGGCCAACTTTTGTAGGCCGCTGTTGCAGGGGGTGATGGTGCTGTGGCCATTGGCCACGCCGACCATGGGTTTCTTGAAGTCCGATTCCTCGTAGCCCATGGCGTAGTACATGGACCGGTTGGGCGCGCGTGACTTGCCCTCGGTGATGTTGGCGCTGCGGCGGTTGATGGGTAGGAGGGGAATGATTTTTTCTGGCATGGTGTGTGGGGCTGGTTGGTGCGGGAGCAAATTTTACGTCCAGGCCAACTGGGGCTCAAAGGTAAAATCGATCCTTCACTCTAGACCCCACCTC